>CACYRE010000035.1 GCA_902776735.1 uncultured Erysipelotrichaceae bacterium
ACATAATTTATCTTATACTTCTAATTTTGACTATAACAATGTATTTATTAATACTTATTCTAATATAGATGATAATTATATAAATAATATTTATGATTATGATTTTAGTCTATTAAAAGATATTGATAGTAATTATTTAAATGATATTATATTTATTGATAATATTAGTATTGATGATATTGATAAGAAATTAAATAAGAAAACAATGAATTATTCTTTAATAACAATTAGAGATAATATAAATTATGATTTAAAAAAATTAGAAAAAAATGATATGGTTTTTACTAATAGAGCTTCTTTTAAAGTATTTGTACCTGTATATTTACTAAATGTAGGATACAAGGGTAAAAATTATTTATTTTTAATGAATGGGGTAAGTGGTAAATATAATATTAGTTTAACTATGAGTATTGTAAGTACTGTTATTTTTTCTATAATTGTATTTAGTGTGATTGTTTTACTTTCTTATTTATTTTGTTATTTCTTTTAGGAGAGGTGAGTATGAGGTATATTAAATATTTATTTTTATTTATAATTTATATGGTTAATATTAATGTATTTGCTAGTACTAATACTTATACTAGAACTAATGATAATTTATTGGTACCAGAAGATGTTACTGTAACTAGTAATAATATTAATGATATTTTAAAGACACCTGCTGTTTCTAGTAGTGAAAAAATATATGATTTTGCTGATTTATATACTGATAATGAAGAAAAGAAACTTTATGATAGTATTAATAAATATATTAAAAATACTACTATTGATGCATCTATTGTTACTACTCGTGATTTATGTGGGTTTAGTATAGATAATTATGCTTATAATTTTTATGATTATAATAATTTTATGAATGATGGAGTACTTTTTGTTATATATGTAGGTAGTGGAGGACCTTCTATTTATATGGCTAATAGTGGTGATACTAAAGGTAAAGTATTTACAATATATACACAGCAAAGAATAAAAGAGATACTCTCTTATGTTTATAGAGATATTAGTGTTGGTAATTATTATAGGGCTAGTTCTGATTATATTAAGATATTACAAGGTTATTTTAATCTAGATAGAAATACAGAATATGTTGTTAATGATAAAGGGAAGATTATTAAGAGTATACCTTGGATAGAAATTGTTATTTTAGGATTAGCACTTACATTTATTATTGATTCTATTATATATATGAAAACTATTAATAATATGAAGAAAAGTACTTTAAACATATTGGAAAATTCAATTGATAAAGAGACATTAATGGTAAAAAGAAATGATTAATTATTAATAAGGATTTTTTATAAGTCCTTTTTTTTATGTTTAAATTTGGGATTTTTTTTAATTGAGTTTTTATTGTAATTTGGTTAATTAATTTTATATATTTTTATTTTTTGTTGAAATATAAAGAAAAAATAAGTATATAAATTTTTTATAGCGAGAATCTATTACTTAATTTGACTTTATATTTATTTCTTGTTAGTATAGTTTTTACCATGTTTGGAAGAGGTGTTTGAATTGAAAAATAAAAAACAAGTAATTAGTAGTTTAGAAGAGGATCCGTCCCTGATTTTTAAGTTAATTAAAGAAGGAGAGTTTGAATTAATAAGTGACTTAATTGAAGATAATTTAGTTGATGTTAATTTGACAGATAATCTTGGAAACGATGTAGTAACTCGTCTTTTAAAAGCTAAAGCATATGATTTAGTAATTCCTCTTATGAAGAAAAGAAATTGGTGTGTTAATCATCAAAATAGTAATGGTAATACTTTTGGACATATACTTGCTCTTGATAATTCTGTAAAAACAATAGAGATTGTTGATTTGCTTACTAGAAAGACTAAATTTTTACCAAATATAAAAAATAATAATGGGGAGACTATATTAGATAGAGCTATTAATAATAATTATTTGTGCGCAGCTTTTAAAATTCTGGAAGATAAAAGATTTAATTCAATAGATGTTAGTTCATTTAAGAAGTTAGTAGATGTTAGTATAAATAATGTTTATTATGGTAAGTATTCTAAACTAAATAACTTAGAAATTATAGTTGATAATTTAGAAAAGAAAGAACTTAATTCTAAAATGACATATTTGATTAATAATATAAGTAATAATATGGATGCTATTAAAAGAGATATTGTTAATAATAATTCTAAATTACTTATAGGTTTAATAGATAGTAATATGTAAGAGTACTTAATTAAGTACTTTTTGTTTTGCTTGTATTATTTTATTTATTTTGATATTATAATTTAAGTTGAGGAGGGGTATTATGCATTTACCTGATTATAAAGAAGCTAGGACTAGGGATAAAAGAAATTATAAGAGAGTAGATTTTAAAATAGATAATAATATTATTAATAAATATAGTGGTAAAAAGTATTTTATTAAGACTTATGGTTGTCAGATGAATGAACATGATAGTGAAAATATTTCTGCTATGCTTGAAAAATTAGGCTTTAATAAAGTAGATAATTATTTAGATGCAGATTTAGTGCTTCTTAATACTTGTAGTATAAGAGAAAATGCTCATAATAAAGCTTTTGGTATGCTTGGTAGGTTAAAACATTTGAAGCTTGAGAAGAAAGATTTAATTATAGGTCTTACTGGTTGTATGGCACAGGAGTCTTCTGTAGTTGAAGATATACTAAAAGACTATAAGTTTGTTAATTTTGTTATTGGTACTAATAATTTATATGAATTACCAGAAGTAATAGATGAGGCAATTGCTAGTAATAAACAACAAATAGAAGTTTACTCTAGAGAAGGTGATTTATATGAGGGATTGCCTGTTGTTAGAGCTAATTCTTATAAAGCTTATGTAAATATAATTTATGGTTGTGATAAGTTTTGTACTTATTGTATAGTACCTTATACTAGAGGAAGAGAAAGAAGTAGAAAAAAAGAAGATATTTTAAAAGAAGTAAAAGACTTAGTAGATGATGATTATAAAGAAGTAATTCTTCTTGGACAAAATGTTAATGCTTATGGAAAAGATTTATATGATGATTACAATTTAGCTGATTTACTTGAAGAAATTGCTAAAATGAATATACCTCGTATTAGATTTATGACTAGTCATCCATGGGATTTTACTGATAGGATGATTGAGGTCATTGGAAAATATCCTAATATTATGCCTAATATCCATTTACCAGTACAAAGTGGATCCAATAAAATATTAAAATTAATGGGAAGAAGATATACGAAAGAAAGTTACTTAGAACTATTTAATAAGATGAAAAAAATAATTCCAGGAGTTACTATTTCTACAGATATTATTGTTGGTTTTCCTGGAGAAACTGAAGAAGATTTTCAAGAAACATTAGACCTTGTTAATTATTGTAAGTATGATAATGCTTATACATTTATATTTTCTAAAAGAGAAGGAACTCCAGCTTGTAAATTACCAGGAGAAGTAAATGAAGAGATTAAAGAAGAAAGATTGCATAGGCTAAATGAAGTTGTTAATGAATATTTTTTGGAAAAGAATAAAAAACTTGAAGGGAAAATATTAAAAGTATTAGTAGAAGGAAAATCTTCTAAGGATAATATGTACTATGGTTATAGTGAAACAAATAAATTAATCAATTTTACAGGAAATAATATTAAATTAGGAGACATAGTAAATGTAGAAATTGAATCTGCTAAGACATGGAGTCTAGATGGAAGAGCTATATAAAGCATTAGATGAAGTAATTAATTCTATTACTGAGTCAGATGAATATAAAACTTGTATAGAATTAAAAGATAGAATGAGTAAGAATATTAATATTACTGATAAAATTAATAAGATAAAAAAATTACAAAAAGAATATGTTAAAAGTAATTATGATTTTAATATAAAAATAAAGTTAGATGAATTAAATAATGAATTAATAAGTATTCCAATATACAAAATATATATGGATAATTTAGAAAAAGTTAATGAGAAGATAGATTATTTAAAAGACAGTTTGAATGATTATTTTTATAAGTTATTTAATGAATAAAAAAAGTACTATAATGATATGAACACTGTTTCTTGGACAAAAGAAACTTGTTCAGTTCAATACTTAGTACTTTTTTAATTCTTCTTTAATTTTAATTACGGCATTATCAATAAAATTTTCTATCATGGATATATCAAAATTATATGTTCTTGTCTTTTTAGTATTTTCAATAATTATATTCATTTTGTTTAGTAAAATATCTAATTTATCTATGGGTACTTCAGTTATTATAGTTTTAGGGTTTTTAAATTCTTTAGAGAAGATAGATAAATCTAAGTTATATTTTTTAATAATTTCTGTATTTAAATTAGTATAATCTGAATAAATCATGTCAAGCATTTGATCTTTTGTTGTATTTTCTAATAATTTATTTGTATCAATACTTGGTATAAAATCTACATACCATAATTTATCTGTATATAAATGAATAAAATAACCTAGTTCAAAATCATTTCTTTTGAATTTTTTATATTTGTTTGTAAATGCTTTAATATTAGGAATATTATCACTTGAATTTATTATAAAATGAGATATATCTTTAGATTCTCCTATTTGTTTAGAGATATCTGGAGCAATTGTTCCTAGATAGTAATCCTTTTTATATTTTATATTTAAATCTTTTTCTAATTCTTTAGCAATTGCTAAATGTATAATTGTTGTTGCCATATAACCTCCTACTATTAACTAGTATATCATAAATATTTGTATTTTTCTTTTTATAATTGCATAAATTATAGTGGAGGTATATATGACTAATTATAGAGAGATTGTTACTAAAGCAGTAATATCTAAAGGAAAAAAGTTATTTACTAGTAATCATTCAGTAGAAGCTAATAATCCATCAACTATACTTGGTTGTTGGGTAATTAATCATAATTTTAATGGAAAACTTGTTGGTGACAAAATTATAATAGATGGTAGTTATGATGTTAATATTTGGTATTCTAGTGATAATGATACTAAGACGGAAGTAGTAACAGATACTAATACTTATCATGAGGTTGTTAATATGCGAGAACATGAAGAAGTTGATGATGAGCAAATTATTGTTAGGAGTTTAAAACAACCTAGTTGTGTTAAAGCAGAAATAAATAATAATACAATTAATTATACAATTGAGAAAGAATTAGGTGTTGAATTAGTAGGAGATATTAAAGTAAAAATAGAAGCTGATTTAGAAGAGGACCCTTGGGATGAGATAGAAGATACTACTAATACTGATAAAAATATTGATAATGTAAATGAAAATTTTATGGAAGATACTATTTAGTAAGTTAGTTTAAGTGTCAACAAAAAATGGTTGACATCTTTTTTATTTTTTTATATACTAAATGTACTATTTAGGAATGGAGGGATAATATGGCTGTTAAATTAAGATTAACTAGAATGGGTGCTAAGAAGAAACCTACTTATAGAATAGTTGCTACTGATTCTCGTAGACCTAGAGATGGTGAATACTTAGAGTTAATTGGTACTTATGCACCTGTAGGAGATGCTAAAGTAAAAATTGATGAAGAAAAAGCTTTAAAATGGTTAAATGCTGGAGCACAACCTACTGATACAGTTAGAAATTTACTTAGTAAAAAAGGAATTATAAAGAAGTTTGCTGATAGTAAACGTGAGGCTAAGTAATTATGAATTTAGTAGAATTAACTGAAGAAGTAGTTAAATCATTAGTATCCAATACTGATGGAGTAACGGTAAAAGAATTTCCTACAGACGAAGAAAATACAATACTTATTCAAGTTATGGTAGATGAAGCGGATATGGGAAAGATTATCGGAAAGAATGGAAGAATCGCAAATGCTATTAGAACTTTAGTTCAAGCAAGTTCTTCACTTCATGATAATAAGCATGTTAAAATTAACATAGATAAATTTTAGGAAAGTTAAAATAACTTTTCTTTTTTTTTTATTTGTTATATAATTTTAGAGAGGTTATGTTATGAAAGATGAATTAATTATTCCAAATCATGTTGGCATTATCATGGATGGAAATGGAAGATGGGCGAAAGAGCGTGGTATGGTAAGGACCATGGGACATAAGAATGCTGTTAAGACGTTAAAGAGTCTTTGTATTCATATGGCTGATGTAGGAGTTAAATATTGTTCCTTATATGCTTTTTCAACAGAAAACTTTAAAAGAGATAAAAGTGAAGTAAACTATTTGATGAATTTGTTTATAGAATCATTTAAAAAAGAATTTGATTTTATAAAAGAGAAACATATAAAAGTAGTATTTTCTGGTAGGAGAAAACCTTTACCTGATAAAGTATTAGAAGCAATGGATGAATTGGTTAGAGATACCAAGAATTATACTAATTTAGTTTTAAATATATGTTTGAACTACGGGTCACATGCAGAAATAGTAGATACAACAAAAAAAATATGTGAATTGTATAAAAATAATCAAATTACTTTAGAAGATATAGATGAAGATTTTATTAGTCATAATTTGTATCAAGATTTACCACCACTTGATTTTGTAATTAGAACTAGTGGGGAACTTAGATTAAGTAATTTTATGATGTGGCAAGCTAGTTATGCTGAATTTTATTTTCCTAAAGTATATTTTCCTGATTTTAATAGCAAAGAATTTGATAAAGCAATAATAGAATTTAATAAGAGAAATAGAAGATTTGGAGGAATAAAAGATGAAAAAAAGAGTTCTTAGTGCAATACTAATGGTTGCAATATTTATACCTTTTTTGTTAATTGGAGGAATGAGTTTTGCTATTTTTATGGCACTTATTGGATTACTTGGACTTTATGAATTACTTAAAGTTAGAGAATCTAAAAAAGAATTTCCTATATGGTTAAAAATAATTGCATATATTATGGTACTTGGATTTTGCATGAATAATGTCGATTCAATAGAATTTCATTATGCATTTGATTATAGAGTAGTTGCTTTTATAATATTTATATTTTTAGTACCTATTGTATTTATTGATGATAATAAAAAATATAATATAAATGATGCTTTATTTTTAGTAGGTTCTATATTATTTATTGGATTAAGTTTTAATTTAATAATAACTATACGTAATTATGATATTAATTATATTATTTATTTATTACTTATAACTACTTTAACTGATACATTTGCTTTATTTACTGGTAGACTTGTAGGTAGACATAAATTAACAGATATTAGTCCTAAGAAAACAATTGAGGGATCAATTGGAGGAACAGTTATTGGGACTATTGTACCAACAGCATTTTATTTTACTGTAATTAATTCTAATATTTCTTTAGTAGTACTTATATTAATAACTTGTTTATTAAGTATTGTTGGACAGGTTGGTGATTTGGTATTTTCTTCTATTAAGAGATATTATGGAGTAAAAGATTTTTCTAATTTAATTCCAGGGCATGGAGGTATTCTTGATAGATTTGATAGTTTAATATTTGTAACTCTTGCATTTATTTTAATAAAAGGAATTATATAAGGAGGGATTAGTTTGTCAATAATACTTAATTTACTACTGTTTATTGTTATTCTTGGAGTAATTGTTTTTGTACATGAAGCAGGACATTTTATTTTAGCTAAGTTAAATGGTGTTTATGTTTATGAATTTTCTATTGGTATGGGTCCTAGAATTTGGGGATTTAAAAAGGGAGAAACTGATTATAATATTAGAGCAATACCAATAGGTGGTTTTTGTGCTATGGCTGGTGAAGATTTGGATGATGATGATGCTAAAAAGATTCCTAAAAATAAAAGACTTCAAGCTAAAAAACCTTGGCAAAGATTTTTAATTATGTTATTTGGACCAATGAATAATTTTATTTTAGCAATAATGTTATTATTTTTTATTGCTTTAGTTTGGGGTGCTACTACATTAAAACCAGTAATTACTGAAGTAGAAAAAGGTAGTGCTGCTGATGTGGCAGGTCTTGAAAAAAATGATAAAGTATTAAAAATTAATAAGCATAAGATTAGTACCAGTGATGATATTACTTTATATCTTGCTTTAGCAAATCCAAAAAAGAAAAATAATTTTTATATTGAAAGAGATGGAAAAGAAAAAGTTATTAAGATTAAACCGACCAAGATAAAATCAGATGATAAAATTTCATATAAATATGGAATTGGTATCATGCAAAAAAGAACACATGGATTGGGTAATGCTTTTGTCTATACTTATAAAAAAACTTGTTCTATATTTAAACAGATGTGGATTAC
>CACYRE010000036.1:0-1372 GCA_902776735.1 uncultured Erysipelotrichaceae bacterium
ACATATCCTATATTATTTGTATCTTTAAAAAATGAAATTAGAAAGAATGCTAAAGAAATATTTAGTTATTTTAATGAACAAGGAGTAGAAATTAGAGTAATATCAGGAGATAATCCTAAGACTGCTTCATCTATTGCCAAGATGGTTAATATTAAAAATGCCGAAAAATACGTTGATTGTCGAGATTTAGATACTTATCAAAAAATTAAAAAAGCTGTTCAAGATAATATTGTTTTTGGACGAGTTAGTCCTAAACAAAAAAGACAAATTATTAGAGCTTTAAAAGAAGAAAATTTAAAAGTTGCAATGACTGGAGATGGAGTTAATGATATTTTAGCTATGAAGGAAGCTGATTGTTCAATCTCTGTTGGAACAGGATCAGACGCCGCAAGAGACGTTGCACAAGTAGTACTATTAGATTCTGACTTTGGTAAAATGCAAAATATTGTCTATGAAGGTAGAAAAAATATCAATAATATTACAAGATCTGCTACTCTATTTATTTATAAAAATATATTTTCATTCTTACTAGCAGTTTATTCTATTATTTTTGCCACTACCTATCCACTAGAACCAACTCAAGTATCATTAGGGGCAGCTTTTACTATTGGCATACCAGCCTTTCTATTAACATTTGAAGAAAATCAAAAGAAACAAACCGGTAGTTTTATTAAACAAGTTCTTTCAACCTCAATTCCTGCTGCCATTACCCCATTTGTTGCTATTGTATGTATGGTAAACTTTTCTAATTTATTTGGTGTAAGTAGTAAAGATATAAGTACAGCCTGTTCATATTTATTCTTTGTAGGTGGATTTTTAATATTATATAAAATTATAAAACCAATGAATGTATATCGCTTTATAGTTATGATTTTATGTATTGCTGGAATGATTGCTACTATTCATATTATTCCAGACTTCTTCGCTATTTCTAGTATTTCTACTAAAAGTATTGTTCTTGTTGTATTATTTGCCATAGCAGAATTTTCAGTAATGCGTTGGATTTACTTATTCATTGATAAAGTAAATGAATTAAGGAACAAATTAAAAAAATACCAAGAATAAAATTCGGTTTAGCTTCTCTTAAAGATATTAATCTACTTACCTTTAATGTATTAACTACATCATTTTTTATAGTTTTAATTTCACTTACATCTTCTAAATAAATACCATTTTCAAAATGTAAATATAAACTTCTATAATCCATATTAATAGTACCAACAGTTGCTCTTTTATCATCACATATAAACACTTTAGAATGAATAAAACCAGGAATATACTTATAAATTTTAACTCCTCCATTTGTTAATATTTCAAAATAAGAACTAGTAACAGTATAAACAAGTCTCTTATCAGGAATGCCAGGAACTAC
>CACYRE010000036.1:1400-9691 GCA_902776735.1 uncultured Erysipelotrichaceae bacterium
AAAGGTGAAGAAGAATATGCTGAAACATAACCATCATCTTTTATTTTATCATTACTAAAGTCATTTCTAAATTTTTCTATATTCTTATCTTCATCTACATTTGCATTCCATAAAGTTAAAAACATAACTGTTAAATTCCAAATAGCTGGTCCAACAATTTTAATAGCATTATCTTTCCATTTACCAAATCTTTTCTTCTTATTTATATATTCATCAGATATATTTAATCCTCCAGAAAAAGCAGTTTTTCCATCTATAATAGTTACCTTTCTATGATCTCTATTATTCATAAACAAACCCTTAAAAGGAGTTATTTTATTAAAAGAAATACATTTTATTCCATATTGCTTCATCTCACTCGGAAAAGTAGTAGTAAGAGTAGATAAACTACCCACATCATCATACATTATTCTAACATCTACACCACTTTTTACCTTATCAATTAATATATTAAGAATAGTATTCCACATATAACCATCATTAATAACAAAATATTCCATAAATATAAACTTTTTAGCTTTCTTTAATTCATCTATATAATTAGGGAAAAAATCATCACCTAAAGGATAATACTTAATACTATTATTCTTAGTAACTGGTTCTTTAGCATTATTCATAATATATTTTAATTGATCTAAGTCTTTTATATTTATTTCATTCTTTATTTTACTATCTTGAACTAAATATTTCTTATATTCATTTTCTTTTCTCATAATACTTTTAAGTAACTTACTATTTCTATAACTTCTACCTAAAGTAATATAAATAATAGTACCAAATATAGGAAATATCGCAATTAGTACAATCCATGATATATCATTACTAAGTCTAGTACTATTTCTAATTATACTAAGTACAATTACAATACTAATTAGTCTATAAAATATATTAATAATATTAATTCTATCTATAAAATAGGATCTAGTAACAACAGCAAACAATAGTTGCAACATAACTCCAATAAATACAACTATTATTCTTTTCATAGCATTTTTCATATACCTCACCAACCAATATATTATTAAAATAAACTTATTTGTGTATATTTGTCAATATAAGATTCTTGTTTAGCCTCATGTATCTCATCATTTTCTTCTAATTTTCCTATTAAAAAAGGTGAATTAGGATCATGCTTCTTAATATTTTCAAGTACTAATTCTTTACTATAATTAGCATAACAATACTTACATAGATGCATACAAGTATTATACTCTCCTATATCATTTCCCAGTAAACAATTGCAACCTACTCTTTTACTATTTGTACTTGGAACAATTAATTTATTATCAATTGCTTTTTCAACTATTTCTTTACTCATACAACCGGTAATATCTACTCCATATTCTTTTAAAAACTCTTCTTCGCAGCACCCATGTATTTTAATATTATATTTTTTACTAATAGCTACAAACTCTTTTGCTAAAACAATTTGTTCTTCTCTTGTTACTTCTCGCGTCTTGAAAGCATTCTTCTTAACTTTCTCATATAAATCAATAAAGCTAATTGTACAATCTCTAGTATATCCAGCAAGTTCACTAAGTAATTTATCAAAACATTTAATATGATATTCAATAGTATACTTATTATTTATAATTATTGGATCATATCTTAAAGCTATAGAATTAGTCCCAATATGTAAAGATATCTTTTTAAAATCTTCTATTACTTGTCTTTTATCAGGAACATTTGGCTCTATTTCCCTACCATAAGGAGTAATTGTAATAAACCAAAATTGTCTAAACTTATCTAACTCACTTAAATGATTAATCAAAGGATGAGGATTCTTTGTACAAAAAGCTAAACAATCTACTACACTAGGATCTAATCTATATTTAGTAACTTTATTTCTGAAAAAAGGATTTCTAACATAAACATAACCTTCATTTATTCTATTAAGTAACCACTTAGAATAAAATGCCGGAATATCAGTTCTCATACCAGTATTAATAATCATTATATTCTCCTATAAAAAGCCCATTTAAATAGACTATTAGCATATATATCTTTTAATACTTCATCTCGGCTCATAAAAAAATCATAATAACAAAACATCTTTTGTTTCCAATTATATAAATATTTAATTAAATAAATATCATTTATTCTAAAAGAATAACCTTTACTTTTCAAATAAGAACATACATGAAATTTACAAGCTAAATTCTTATTAGTACATCTATGATTTATTAAAAATTTACATCTTCTTTTATTATTTCTACACCTACAGCAGCCATCTATATTAGTTTTATTAATTCTATTAACGACACATTTATTATTTTTAAACTGACATATATTTTCTCCCTGAAATCTACTATCTAAAAGCTCACATGTCTTATCATAAATAAAAGCTAATCTTTCCTTTCTCTTTTTAATATTTAGTGCTTCTACCAATAAAGATATTTGTCTTATTTCATAATTATCTTTAATTTCTTTATCATATAATTTACCATTATATTCAAGTTTAAAATTATGATTTAATAATTTTAATCTTAAAAATTTAGGTATTTTATAATTTCCATTTACATTTTTTATAATAATATCTTTCATGTCTAAATTATAGCACAAAAAAGAATCTAATTACCTAGATTCAAGATTTTTTATCCAATTATCAATTTCAGAAAATATAGTTTTCATTTTATGACGATTATTTTAAATTCTAAATTTATTTCTCCTACAATATTAGAACTAAAAAGTAATTTTTTATAATACCAAAGTGAATGTACAATTAACACTAGCAGTAATCATTTTCTTTTCACTCAAATCATAGTCTTTTAAAAGCATCTACTCCAACTATATCTTTTACATATTCAATACTTCTCTTTTCAACAAAACCTACAGCATAATTTTCAAAAGTCCTAGAAAAATATATTACTAAACTTTTCTATCTTTATAATTCGTTTAACACCAATAAATACTAGTTATTTTCTACATGTTTAATAGCTTCTTTTATTTTATCAATGCTATTTTGTAATTTTTTCTCTTCTTCTAAATTTAATTTTAATTGGATAATTTTACTTATACCATTTGCTCCAACAACAGCAGGTTTTCCAAAATAAACATCATTTACTTCATCATATACAGACATTGGAATAACCGCATATTCATTACCAAGTATAGCATTAGTAATTCTAACTAAAGCCATTCCAATTCCATAATAAGTTGCACCTTTTGCCCTAATTATTTCATAAGCTTGATTTCTAACATCATTTTCAATATTAATTAAATCTTCATCAAGTAAATATTCTCTAATATTTTGCATTCCTATATTAGCACTAGACCATGGTATAAATTCACTATCACCATGTTCGCCTATTACATAAGCCTCTACATTCTTAGGACTAATGCAAAGCTTCTTGCCAATAATTTCTTTAAGTCTGGCACTATCAAGTGAGGTACCAGAACCAATTACTCTCTCATGTGGTAATCCAGAATATTTATAAGTTAAATAAGTCATAACATCAAGTGGATTAGTCGCAACTAAAAAGATTCCATTAAAACCACTATTCATTACAGAAGTAATAATATTCTTAAAAATAGCTGCATTTTTATCAATTAAATCCATCCTAGTTTCACCTGGCTTTTGATTAACCCCAGCCGCAATAACAACTAAATCAGCACTTTCACAATCTTTATATCCACCAACATGAATACTCATCTTAGAAGGAGCATATGGTAAACAACTATTTAAGTCCATTACTTCTCCTTTAATTCTATCAACATTTATGTCAATTAAATATAATTCATTTACATAAGTTCTTTGATTAAGTAAAGCATAAGCATAACTCATACCAACATTTCCACAACCAATTATTACTACTCTATTTAATTTTTCTTTCATCTTATCACCCAATAATATTTTACCACAAAGAAACAAGTAGTATACAATTTTAATATAATTAACTTAATTTATTATATTCTTCTTTGTTAACAGCTAACCATTTATTTAGTATGATGGATATACCAATTATTTCTACAAGCTACCTCAAATGTTACTTTAGCAATAAGCCAAGGGTCATATTTTTAGTAAGTGGATTTAAATATCTCTTCTTTCTAAATATATTTAAAACAAATATTTATCTATATAAAATACCTATTTTTTAATTATCTAACCCTACTTTTATATTAGTATATTGACCATTATCACTACACTTCATAAAATCAATTGCGTGTTCCGGACATCTATGATAACAACCTAAACATAAAGTACATTTATCTTTCTTCCAAACAGGATGTCCATCTTCCATTTCAATAACTCCTAATGGACATTGTTTTGCACATAAGCCACAACTACTACATTTATTTACGTCTACACTAAAACCATTTGTATGTCGTATTTTTTCATAATATTCTCTACCCTTAAAAAATTCATCAGTACTAATTTCATCAGGATAATCAATACCCTTTTTTTTATGAAAAACACTTCTAACTATTTTTAAAGTATTCTCCTCTCCATTAGCTTCATCAGACTTATTTTGTGCTTCATCTCGCAAATTAAAAACCGGTGCCCAATTATCTACGAATCTAGCAATAAATAAACTATCAAAATTTACATTTAACTTTCTAAAAGCACTTTTTGCTGAAGACAAAACATTACCATAAGTTCTTCCATAAGTCGCAACAAAAAAGCAATAATTATTACCCTTCAAATTAATAGTTGCTTTCTCTAAAAAATCCAATAGAATCGAAGGCAAGCCATAAAAATACGTAGGCATTACAACTCCAAAATTTTCACCACTAGAAACATTAATTTCATATTCACTCCATCTAATTAAATCACGTAGTGGAACCAACTCATCACCTGTTTTTTTAGAAATCTCCTTAGCCACATATTTATCATTACCAGTTGCACTAAAATATAATATCATCTAAACATCTCCCTATATTAATTATATCAAAATAATAACTATTATTTAATTAATTTATAAAGTAATTCCAAGTATATTAAAAATAGTACCAACAATTGCTCCAATAAAATAAACAATTAACAATATTTTTATATTCTCTTTTATATTTTTATTAGTCTTAAATAATACAAGTAATGCTAAACCACTACCAGTAAGTAATCCACCAATACAAGTACCAAAACTAATAACATTTTTTAAATATAATTCCGTAATCATAATAGATGCTCCACAATTAGGAATAAGACCAATTAAACTAGATATAAATGAAGCAAATATATTACCCTTTAAAAATAATTTAGATATTTTTACTTCATTAACCACGGCAAATAACAAATTAAGAGCAAATGTTATAATGGCAATAAATAACAAGGTCTTTAAAGTATGAATGACAGCGGACTTAAGAATTGACTCTTCACAGTCACAATGCTCATCGTCACATATATGATAATCTAATTTTTCCTGTTTCCTTACAAATAAATCTATTATAATTCCACAAATAATACCAATTACTACTTTTGTAAGAACAATTATTAACACTTTTGATATAGCAACTCCACTTGATAAAAGAATTGGTAACATTTCATCGCTAGTTGATAAATATACTGCTACTAAAGTTCCTAAAGTAATTATTCTTGTAACATACAAGTTTGAAGCCAAAACAGAAAACCCGCATTGTGGAATTGCTCCTAACAAACCACCTATGATTGGTCCAAGCCTACCTGATTTTTTTAAACTATTTTCCATTTTTTTAGACATTTTATGTTCAATATATTCAATAAGTAAAAAGGCTACAAATAGAAAAGGTATCAATTTAGCCGAATCAACTAATGTATCTATTATTACATCTTTTAACATATTATCACTCCCAAAATAAATTCATTTAAATATTATCATAACAAGCAAAAAATATAAAGAAAAAATAATCAAAAAAAGTGTCTAATCTAGACACAAAATTTATATTTAATTTAACTTTTTATTCAACTACTCCAGATTCAAGTAATTTTATCTTCTTATTATCAAAATCAACTTCTGCTTCCACTCCAAGTGGCATTACATTCCATAACCAAGCATGACCAAAATGTCCATTAGTAATTATACCTAAGTCACTTCTATTAAAAATTCGACATACTTCTTTTATAACTTTATTATATTCATCATAATATTTACCATTTTTTGGTCTACCGACAATAATTCCTCTTATTACACTAAGTATTCCTTGAGCACCCAAATTTATTAAAATAGTTCTAATTAGAGCAGAGTCTGGTTGTTCATCACTTGTTTCAATAAATAAAATCTTATCTTTCCATTCTTCAAGTGTTGGCCAAATCTTAGTACCATTAATAGATAAAAATACATCTATACAACCACCTAACAGTTTACCTCTAATCTTTCCACTACCTTGAATAACTTCATAGCCTTTATTATCATCTTGAATATCCAAAATACTAGTACTCCAGTCAAGTGGATCGTTCGCAAGTTTTCCACTATGCGGTAAATCAAGCTTTTCATTAATATTAAATAAATTATTTTTAACAGTCTCTACATCAATCTCAGGAACTTGTGGTAAGGAAAATTCTACTCCTGCAGCTGGTCCGTAAAATGAAACTAATCCCGCATGATACATCATAAAATGATCAGCTGTAGTATCAGAAAATCCCATAAATATTTTAGGATTATTTTTGATTACTGAAAAATCTATATACGGTAAAATTCTAATCGTATCAAAACCTCCTGTTAAACTAAATATTGCCTTGATACTAGAATCTTTAAAAGCATCCATCAAATCTCTTGCTCGAAGTTCAGGATGTTCATATACCTCTTTTGATCCAATTAAAGCGTTTGGCATTATTTCAACTTCTACTCCCAATAAATTCTTCAAATTATTAATAGCTCTATCAAGTCTTGCTTTATTTTCACTATCGCCAAATAAACCACTTGACAAGCTAACTAAAGCAACCTTATCTCCTCTATTTAATTTTTTAGGTTTAATCATACATATCCCTCCTAAAAATATTATAAAACAAAAAGATAAACTTAACCAGTCTATCTTCCAATTAAACTTAAACTTACTTTATTTTTTTCTAAATTAATCTCATCAACATAACAATCAACTATATCACCAACGCTGAACAAGTCACTTGGATGTTTTACATAATTAGTACTCAACTTACTAATATGAGCAAGTCCATCCTCATGTAAACCAATATCAATGAATAAACCAAAATCGACAACATTTCTAACTGTACCTTGAAGCTTTTCTCCAACATATAAATCTTTAATATCCAAAGCATCACTTTTTAATATAGGTTGTGGATAATTATCTCTTGGATCTAGATTAGGTTTTTTAAGAGAAGCAATAACATCATCAAATGTATATTTATCTGTATTATACTTAGTTGCCACTTTCTCTACATCAATATTATCAAGAGCATCAACTAATTTTTTTGTTCCAAGATCTTTAACACTAAATCCTAAATCTTTTAATAAACTTGTCGCAATACCATAGCTTTCTGGATGAATAGCAGTTGTATCTAAAATATTATCTCCCTCAGTTACTCTTAAAAAGCCAATTGCTTGTTCATAAGCTTTAGGTGTCAAAATTTTTTCTTTTTTTAATTCTTCTCGAGAGGAAATCCTTCCCATCTTTTCACGATAAGAAATTATTTTATTAATAGCACTCTTTGTAATACCTGATACATATTTTAAGAGTGAAGGACTAGCCGTATTTACATTTACTCCTACACTATTTACACATTTTTGTACTACAAAATCTAATGATTCAGATAAATTTTTCTGGGAAACATCATGTTGATAAAGACCAACTCCAATTCCCTCCGGTGGAATTTTAACTAGTTCTGCAAGTGGATCTTGAAGTCTTCTACCAATACTTACTGCACTACGTTTTTCAACAGCTAAATCCGGGAATTCTTCAATTGCTTGAGGTGAAGCACTATAAATTGAAGCCCCAGCCTCACTTACAATTACATATTTACAAGCTAGATTATATTTCTTAATCATATCTGCACAAAATTTTTCTGACTCACGAGAAGCCGTACCATTACCTGAGCAACTACTTCCTGAGACATAGTAATTCTTTTCTCTTCATCACTCTTTAAAAAAGGTTTAATAACTGTACTATCTAAATACTTTCCCGTCTTATCAATAACCGCTAATTTGCAACCATTAACAAAACCCGGATCAAATGCTAAAACTACTTTTTCCTTTAAAGGAGGAGTTAAAAGTAAAGCTTCTAAATTTTTACTAAAGTTCTCAATTGCTGCCGCGTCTCCTTTTTCAGTTAACTCTGCCCTAATTTCTCTTTCAATACTAGGTTCAATCAATCTCTTATAAGCATCAGCAATTGCATCTTTTACATAACTTACTACATAA
>CACYRE010000037.1 GCA_902776735.1 uncultured Erysipelotrichaceae bacterium
GAAACATTAAAAAGAGATGATGAAGAAAGATTAAAAGCTGAAGAGGAATTAAAAAATTTACTTGGACTTAAAGAGTTAAGAAGAATAGAATCTTTTGATAATTCTCATTTATTTGGAACTTTCTATGTAGGTGGTATGGTTGTTTTTGATGATTTTCTTCCTAATAAAGATTTATATCGAAAATATAAGATTTCTACTGAAGTTAAAGATGATATAGGTGCTATGAAAGAAGTTATTTATAGAAGATATTTTAAAACTATAATGAATGAGTCATATAAACCTGATTTAATTGTAATGGATGGTGGTAAAGCACAAATTGATGCTTGTAAAGAGGTATTAGATTCTCTTAATTTATATATTCCAATTATCGGTTTAGTAAAAGATGATAAACATAGAACTAATCATATAATGAATGAGAATTTAGAAATATTAGATGTTCCAAAAGATTCAAAATTATTTTTATTTTTAACTAGAATTCAAGATGAGGTACATAGATATGCTATTACATATCATAGAAATATCAAGGCTAAAGGGGCTTTATCTAGTATTTTAGATGTTGTACCAGGAATAGGTGAAGTAAGAAAAAAAGAATTATTAAAGAAATTTGGTTCTTTAAAAAAGATGAAAGAAGCAAGTGTCGAAGAACTATCCAGTGTAGTAGGACATGAAGTTGCTGAAAAACTTTTTGATTATTTAAAAGAGGTATAGTATAATTTAATTAAAGAGTATGTGTTGGAGATGTTGGTATGAAAAGCAATGGTTTTACATTAGTAGAAGTTTTAGTTGTAATAGCAATTTTAGGTATATTGTTTGGTTTATCAGTTGGTGGTGTGCAAAGATACATTGCTAAATCTCAGCAACAAGCATATGACACTTTAGCTAGTAGTTCTGTCGAAGCTACTAAAGAATATGTCATGAATCATCCAGGAAAGATGGTGATTACATTGATAATATCAAAAATCCTAAAAATAAATCCGAAGATTGTGTTGGAAAGGTTGAAATAAAAAAATCATATTATGGTGATAAGTCTACATTGGATGATTATGAATATAAAGTTAATATGTGTTGTGGCAGTGATAATTATTCATATAATTTTCCAAATTATCAAAAAAGGTCAAGTTCAAAATGTGGACTTACAGTTAGTGTAATATTTGATGGTAATGGAGGAAATGTATCTCAGGCATCAAAAACTGTTACTTATAATTCTACTTATGGTAGTTTGCCATCTGCATATAAAACTGGGGCTGTATTTGCAGGTTGGTATAGTAATTCTAGTTTGACTAATAAAATTGGTACGGCTTCTATAGTATCTACAACTCAAGATCATACACTATATGCAAAATGGAAAAATAATTTATATGGTTTTGATTATAACCCTGATTCAAATAAATATGGTACAGGTTATCCATCAGGTGCTCATGTAAAGTCTCTTGATCTTAAAATTGTGAGTCCAAGTGGTAAGGTATTGTACAATTATAAAGGAATAAGTGATATTTGTAATACTTGGGGATGTGCTTCTGAATCATTTATTGAGTATGGTTCTACATATTATTTTACAAATGTAAAATATAGAGATGGCTATACATATAGTTATTATAGCATTACAAATAATATACCAGTTTCTGTTAAAAATGGTGGAACGGAATTTACATTTAAGCATTCTTATCCTGGTGATATTAGTTTTAATATTTTTACTAAAGTTAAATAACTATCAATAATTATATTTAGGAGAAGATTTATGAATAATAAAGGTTTTACATTGGTTGAAATTTTAGCTGCAATAGCAATTTTAGGAATACTTTCTGGGATTGCTATTGGAGGAGTATAGAAATATATTGAGAAATCAAGACAACAGGCATATGATACTTTAGCAAGTAGTTCTATTTCTAATCCTAAAGATAATTCTAGTAATTGTTCTGGTAGAGTTAAAGTCAATACTAAAAAGGGCTCCAACGGAGTTTTAGATGATTACACATATAATGTATTTATGTGTTGCGGATCTGATAATTATGCTTATGAATTTCCTAAAAAAAAGCATTACAAAACAAATAATTGTAAAGCTCATGCTTATGATATAAGTGAAATAAAAGAGATAAAAGTGCTTCATGTATATCCTAATAATGAGACTAAGTTACAACTAACAAATTGGATGTCTGATAAAAAGTCTGGTGATGAAAGAATAAAAGTAATCCCTGTTTCTATCGAGAATTTTAATAATGATCCTAATAGTTACTTAGGTGATGTTGGCAATTGGAAAATTGATGTAGCAGTATTTGGCTTCTGGGATTGTAATGCAAGTAAAGATTTGAGTGCTAAGTCTTCTAGTGTATTAGAGACATATATGAATAGTGGTGGTTCTGTAATATTTGGCCATGATACAATGACGAGAAGTCTAAATCATCCAAATTTTAATAGGTTAGCTCCATATATGAATATGTCTTTAGATGGTGGTGGTTATAATAGATCAACACAGGTTACAATTGTTAGAGCAGGAATTTTTACAGAATATCCTTATAGAATTGGTACTCAAGGAACTGTATTAACTATTCCATCAAGCCATGTAACAGGTCAAGTTGCTAACGGTGACGTTTGGTTAACTTTTTCAGGGGTTTCACAATCTTCGTATGCTGCGACTGTTTATCTATCAACATATAAAAATAATGCATTTATTCAAACAGGAGATCATGGTGGACAAGCAACACAAGATGAACAAAAGATAATTGCTAATATAATTTTTTATATGAAAGCTAATCAAGATGGATTAGTAAGTAATAATGAATAGTATATTTTTTAAAATTTAATGTATTAAATAAAAGGTACTAAGTATCTTTTATTTTTGTTATAATATTTGTAAGGAATGTGGTAATATGAGTAAAATTCAAGTTATGGATGAAGTACTTGCTAATAAGATAGCAGCAGGTGAAGTAGTAGAAAAATGTATGAATGTTGTTAAAGAGTTAGTTGAAAATTCTATTGATGATTCAGGTGTTAAGGAAATTGAAGTATCTGATAATGGTGTTGGTATGGATCCTAATGACGCACAAATGGCTTTTCAAAGACATGCTACTTCTAAATTAAAAAATTTAGATGACTTATTCTATATTGAGTCTCTTGGTTTTAGAGGTGAGGCTCTTCCGTCAATTGCTAGTGTTTCCAATGTCCGATTAAAAACAAGTGATGGCAAAAGAGGTACTATTGTTACTTTAGAAGGAGGCAAAAATATGAATGTTACTCCTTCAGATTTGCAAGTTGGTACTACTATTACTGTTACTAATTTATTTTATAATACTCCAGTCAGATTAAAATATTTAAAAAATTTATATGTGGAATTATCTTATACAGTAGAATATATGAATAAAATGGCTCTATCTTACCCAAATATTAAATTTACATTAATTAATAATGATAAAGTCTTATTAAAAACTGATGGTAATGGTGATCAATTAAAAGTAATTTATGAAATATATGGAGCAGATATTACTAAAAAAATGATTCCTATAGAAGGAGAAAATGATGACTATTATATACATGGATATATTTCTTATCCAGAAGTTACTAAAGGAAATAGAAATTCAATAACAACACTTGTAAATGGGAGAGTAATAAAAAATAATGAATTAAATAAATGCATAATTGATTGTTATCATACTTATATCCATAAAGATAGGTATCCAGTTATTATTTTAAATATTGAGGTTGATCCAATTCTAATAGATATAAATATTCATCCAACAAAGATGGATATTAAGTTTTCTAAGATTGATACTTTAAAAGAATTAATAATAGATTTAATTACTAAGAGACTTGAAGCTATTTCATTAATACCAGAAGTATCAGTTAGAGATAATTATTCTGTTAGTGAAGTATATAAAGAAATTACTGAAGATAGTAAAGATGAAGAAGAAAGAAATAATGAATATAAAGAACTTCAATTAGATTTTGAAGTAAATGAAGAAAAAGAAGAATATAAACAAAAAGATGACATTAAAGAAGATGTTTCACCTTTCGAAGTTGAAGAAAGAAAACCACGAATTAAAAAAATGATTCCTAGAGGAGTAGTTTTAATGACATATATAGTTGCAGAAAATGAAGATGGAATGTATTTAATTGATCAACATGCCGCAGCTGAGCGAATTAATTATGAAAATATATTAAAAAAATTAAAAACAAAACCTATTATTGTAGATCTATTAATTCCTATAAAAATAGAACTAAGACCTGAAGAATTTCTTTTAATTAAAGAACGTTTTGATATATTAAAACAATATGGTTTTGATATAGATGAATTTGGTGATAATTGTGTAGTAGTTCGTACTCATCCTAATTGGATACCTGATGATAAGTCTGATGAAATAATTAGAAAGATTGTCGATATAATAGTAGAAAAAGGTGAATTTGATTTTGACAAGTTTGTTTGGCGAATGGTTGCAACTACAGCTTGTCGTATGTCAGTAATGGCTAATACTTATATTTCAAAAGATGAAGAAGAATGGATCTTAGAAAATATTAGATATTGTGATAATCCATTTACTTGTCCACATGGTAGACCAACAATTATTTCTTATTCAAAATATGAATTAGAGAGATTATTTAAAAGACAATTAGATTAGCTTATGCTATAATAATTTAGGTGATAAGATGTATAAACAATTTCTTGAAGACTTTTATAAAAAAGATGCTTATTTAAGAAATCAAACAATATCTGATTTAACTAGAAGTCTTAAGATAGGCAGATTAAATAATTTTGAGTTAGCTGCTATTGGTATAATTACTGAGAAGCAGTTAATATTTCAAAAGACTAATAATGACGGAAGAGAAAAACATTTAGAATCATTTTACGATTTAGCAGCTAATTTATTTAATACAAATAATACTTATGATAAAAATTCATATAATAATCTTCTTAATATTAATCCAATAGAATTTAGATTAATCAATGATTTAAGACAAAGCTTATTTGTTATAACAATACCTAAAAATATATCTTACAAAGAAGCACAAATATTTAATAATTTTATAGATGAATATAGATCTACATTAAAAGATATTTGTAATAGACTTAATCAAGATATTATTTATAGTAATATTTTAGAAAATAATTGTACTTCTGATTTGGAGTGTTTAGAACCACTTATTCAACAGAGAATAGATTATTTTTTAGAATTAAATAAAGAAGATAATATTATTGGTGAAGAGTTTTCTTCTAATAAAGTATTGGTATATAAGTAATAGTAGTTTTTAATTGAAAAATCACGAAAATTGTGCTAAAATAATGACTAATTTAAGGGGGACTAGTTATGGCAAGTGAAATATTTCAAGAAGTTTATCCATTTACAACAGAAAGTATAAATGGTTATTTTAATAAAATAGATTTTAATGATAAATCTGTATTAACAGTAGGATCATCTTCAGATCAGGCTTTTAATGCTATTTTACTTGGAGCAAAGAATATTACAGTTTATGATATTAATAAAAATACATCTTTCTTTGGTAAATTAAAAAGACAAATAATTATAGAAAATGAAGATCCAGAAAAAATGTATCAAGAAATAATTTCTTCTACTAAATATCCTTATTCCCGAGATATTTTTGATTATAATTCTTTAACTAAAATGAATAATTATATGACAACAAAATCAGCATATTTAAAATTAAGAGAATTATTAATAGAAAATAATACTAAAATAAATTATATAATTGGAAATATTTTGGATATAGCAACTTTAAAAGATAATAAATATGATATTATTATTTTATCTAATGTACTTCAATATATAGATAAATTTATTAGTAAAGAAGATAATCCATATGATACTCTTAATAAGTTATTTTTATCTTTAAAAAGTCATTTAAATGATGATGGATTAATTCAATTGTTATATTATTATGGCTTATCTTCTATAAATTATGATTATTCTAGTCATTATTATTCTACTAGTAGTATTCCAAGATGTGTTGAGGCATTTGATACTGATTCAATTTATTTAGATGAGTTTTCTTCTTGTTATAATTCTAAAAAGAAAGATGCTGTACTTGTATATAAAAAGAGATGAGTAAATGAAAGAAATAATTGTAATTGTTGGACCAACAGGAATTGGTAAAACTAAATTAAGTATTGAACTTGCTAAAAAGCTTAATGCTGAAATTATCAATGGAGATAGTGTATCTGTTTATAAAGAATTAAATATTGGTAGTGCAAAACCAACACTTTCTGAAAGAGAGGGAATACCTCATCATTTACTAGATCTTAGAAATATAGAAGAAGATTATTCTGTTTATAATTATCAAATTGATGTTAGAAATTTAATTAATGAATTAAATAAAAAAAACAAAAGAATAATTATAGTAGGAGGAACCGGTTTATATATAAAAGCTGCTTTATATGATTATAATTTTACAAAAGAAACCATTAAAAATAATTATAATGAATTAAATATAGATGAATTAGTTAATAGAATTAGAAAATATAATATTGAATTAAAAAAAGAAGATTTAAATAATAGAAGAAGATTAGTAAGAATATTAAATAAATTAGACAACAATGAAGAAATAACTAATAATAAAGATAAATTACTTTATAATATTAAAGTAATAGGTCTAACTACTGATAGAAATATTTTGTATGATAGAATAAATAAAAGAGTAGATCTTATGATAGATAATGGTTTATTTAATGAAGTATCTAATTTAAAAGATAAATATAAAAATAGTCGTATATTAAATAGTGCTATTGGTTATAAAGAATTTTATAATTACTTTTATAATAATAAAAGTAAAGAAGAAGTAATTAATGAAATAAAAAGAAATTCACGAAGATTTGCTAAAAGACAATATACTTTTTTTAAACATCAGTTTAATACTACTTGGTTTGAAGTAGATTTTAATAATTTTAATAATACAGTTAATGAAGTATATAATTATTTAAAAAAACAGCCCTAGGCTGTTTTTAATTCACTATAATGATCTAAGTTAAAATTATGCTGCGTATTTTCAAGTTCTAATAATCTATTAGTATCTATTAAAAAATAATTATATTCTAAATAATCATTACCATCACTAGCAACAGGATCATCCCAAGTTAAATCTAGATGAAACCATTTATTATTTATAAATACAACATTCCAAATATGATTATCACTTGATACTCTAATATTTTTAACATGCATTTTTTCTAAAAATAATTGCATTAAATCAGTATAACCACCACATAAAGCATAACCTTCAAATAGAGGACCATATGCAATATCTGACTTGTAATTTTTAATTTTACTATCACTTCTTGCTGAATCATATCTAGAATTATTTATTATATAATCATGAAATATTTTAATATTATCTTCTATACTAAGACTATTATTATATAGTTCTAAATATAATTCATTAACCTTATTATTAATCTTATTTATATCTTCACTAGTATAATTGTGAGTAATTTGAATAGTTACTTTACCTAAACTATTGTATTCTGATTCAATATGACTAAAACCATTATATGGATGAACATAATTATTTATATCTGATAAAGTATCTTGACTATTAGCAAGAGCTTTAACATCTCTAATACAATCTTTATATTTACTTGAACAATAAAAAGTAAAACTATTATTACCAGAATTAATTACTGTATAATAAATATTTAAAATATCTTGATAATTTTTAGGATAAAAATTATCAGTGTTTTGTACAAAATTAAAATCATAATCTCGATAATATTCATTTTTTTCAATAGAAATTACTTTATTACTATTTAAATATTTATTTAAATAAGACGTAATATCATTTTTCCTAATTAAAAACACTCCAACAAATATAAACAATAAACCACAAGTAACTAGTATTTTTTTCATATTCCAACCTCAACTATAAAATAATTATATTAAATAAAAAATAAAAAGTAAATAAAAAACCAACTATATATTAGTTAGCTTCTTCCATAGTATTTATTTTTTTATTTAATCTTGATTTTAATCTAGCAGCTTTATTTTTATGAACTAATCCACTGTTTTTAGCTTTATCAATTCTTTGTAAAGCAACATTTAACGTATCTTTAGCTTCTTCTATATTAGCTTCATTTACACTCTTTTCAAACTTCTTAATAGCAGTCTTCATACTTCCATAAACTAATTTATTAACATCAGCCTTTTTAGCATTAGATCTTACTCTCTTTTTAGCACTCTTAATATTTGGCATTTTTTCACCTCACTTTTTTAAACATATTAATAATAACAAATTTTATAGTAAATTGCAAATAAAATCAAGTAAATTAGTAAATAATAATACTGGTGATTTTATGAAAAACAAACTAAACCTCTATACAGATTTAATAGAAGAAGGAAATCATAAGTTTAAAAAGAGTATTAGAAATAAATATAAAGATATAGAAATAATTAGCTCTAAATATAATAATTATGATTATACTACTATATATTTTAATGATATAAGTAATTCTAATAGCTATTTATTACTTGAAAAAGTATTAGTAAAAGAACTTAAAAAATATATTAAAATATCTTCAAATGATAATATATTAGTAGTAGGTCTTGGTAATGAAGAGTCAACTCCAGATTCCTTAGGTCCCAAAACTATTGATAATATTCTAGTTACAAGACATTTAAAAATACTTAATGTTTTAAATGACAATTATGCTTCTGTTTCAATATTCAAACCTAGTGTAATAGGGGATACTGGGCTTGAATCAATTAAATTAATTAAAAGTATATCTAAAGATATTAAAGCTACTAAAGTAATTGTAATTGATGCCTTAAAGGCAAGTAAAATAAATAGATTACTTAAAACAATACAAATTACTAATAGTGGTATGCATCCAGGTAGTGGTATTAATAATGACCGAGGAGAACTAAGCAAAAAAACACTTAATATTGAAGTAATAGCAATTGGCGTACCAACAGTAGTAGATATAAAAACAATTATAAATAACTTAATAAAAGAAGATATATATCTAGATACAAACTTAATATTAACTCCAACAGATATAAATTATCAAATAAATATACTTAGTAAATTATTAGGAGAAAGTATTAATAAGTCATTACATAAAAGACTATATCCGACAAAATAGTTATATTAATTAATATATAGTTATATTAGGTGAGTAATATGACTAAGTTAATTACTAAGAAAAGAAAAATTAAATTAAAATTATTATTTACATTTATCTTATTAATTATAGGAATATATGCTAGTTATAAAAATATTGAAAATAAAAGAATAGTAATTAATGATAAAGAATTAACTTCATTAATAACAGCAGATTCATTTACTTATAATAATACTAATTTTATAGAAAAAACTATTTCTAAATTAATAGATATATCTAATCCAATAAATGAATTAAATTCTAAATATCAAGAAACTTCTACTATAGTAGATACTACTAAAAAAGAAGGAGAAGTTCCTTTAATTTATCTTTATAATACACATCAATCTGAAGAATATACCTCTACAACACTTGCTGAATATTCAGTTACTCCTACAGTTATTATGAACAATTATATTCTAGAGGATGTATTTAATAAGAATGGATATAAAACTATTGTAGAAGAAGAATCTATTAAAGATATATTAAATAAAAACAATTGGAAATATTATAATTCATATAAAGCTAGTCGTATATTATTAGAAAATAGTATTGTTACTTATCCTACTTTAAAATATTTTATTGATATTCATAGAGACAGCCTACCAAGAAGTAAAACAACTATAACAATAAATAATAAAGATTATGCTAAAATATTATTTATTGTTGGATTAGAAAATCCTAATTATCAAGAAAATTTATCTTTTACAGAAAAAATCAATAATAAATTAAATGAAAAATATATGGGTCTTTGTAAAGGAATATTAAAAAAACAAGGTAGAGGAGTAAATGGAGTTTATAACCAAGATTTTAATAATAAAACAATTTTAATAGAAATAGGAGGATATGAAAATACTCCTAATGAAGTATTAAATTCTGCATTGGCTTTTGCAGATGTGTTTATGGAGATTATAAATGAAGAGAATAATTAAAATAGTTAGTTTATTATTAGTAATTGCTTTTTTATCGGTATATTTTAGTTCTTTTAATACAAATTATTATGATAATAAAAATGTCTTAACAGAAGAGGCTATTAAAAGATTTGAAAGTGATTTAAAAAATGGTAAAAAAATTAATGTAAATAATTATATAGAAAGAGAAAAAAATTATAATAATAAAGTATCTACTACTTCATTAAAAATATCAAAATTAATAGATAATTGTATTAATAAGAGTTTAAAACTAGTTATTAGATATTTAGATAGTTAATATTTTATAGTTGTGTAATAAGTTTTATTATTATATAAAAAATATAATTAGAAAGTAATTGTAAAGAAATAAGTTTTATAGTCTATTTCCTTGACTTATATTTGTATTAACATATAAAATAAGGTTATAAGATAGATCTGTTTTATTTATAAGAGGTAGTATATGAATAGTTATATATTTTAATGATAAAACAGCTTCTACTTCAACAGAAATTACTATTAAGTTAGATAATAAAATAAATATTAAATAGTAGGGGTATATATGAAAAAGAAAAAGTATTTAAATAAATATA
>CACYRE010000038.1 GCA_902776735.1 uncultured Erysipelotrichaceae bacterium
TTTTTTTATCTTTTATTTTTTCTTTTTACAAGAAACAACTCCATTTATGATATTTTTTCTACCTCAGAATATTCTTTTCCTTTTAAATCGATAACTGCTTTAGTAATAGTAAGATTATGAACTAACTTACCAGTAGCAGAATCTGATACTTTTTCATTTTTAGCTATTTTATCTATTATGCCCATACCATCTATTACTTTACCAAATGCAGCATAATCTCCATCTAAATAATTACTTGTACCTAACATTATAAAGAACTGGCTTCCAGCACTGTCTTTATCATTACCCCTAGCCATAGAAATAATTCCTTTTTCATGTTTCAAATCATTCTTAAAACCATTATTTGAAAACTCTCCTTTAATAGAATAGCCAGGTCCACCAGTGCCATCTCCTTTAGGATCTCCACCTTGTAAAACAAAATCTGGTACTAATCTATGAAAAGAATTATTATCATAAAATCCACTCTTTACTAAAGAGATAAAATTATTAACAGTATTGGGAGCAATATCTGGATATAACTCAATAACAATGGATCCATAATTTTTTATATCCATTGCAACTACTGGATTTTCCGTATTATACTTATCTAAACTAGTTTCATTTCCTTTTATATTATAATCTATTCCAAGCAACTTTTCTTTTCTATTTTCTTCTGTTTTTTCTGGCATTAACATAGCAATTATAAATAATAATATTAATAAAACAATTCCAATTATTATAAATATCTTTTTATTTTTCATTTTTAACTAACATTCCTTTCCATCGTCCCTTCGGTCCTCCGAAAGGCACACATTGTAATTAAAATACATCTAATTCTTTGATATAATAAACTGTTATTGGGCATACTACAGAGCACGTGGAGATGAGTGGTGAAAGAGATTTATCTTTTATCCCGTATTTTTATATGTGTCGTTAATCCTTATAGTACATATGAGTGTTTTTATTGCTGATAAACATCTTATATCTTGGGCCGGTTTATCACCTAGATGTAATGAATCTGTCAAGAAAAAGAAATCTGTTAAAATTACAAAAGCTGGTGTTTATATCAAGCCATTGCTTGTTCAATGTGCTTTATGTGCCATTAAAGATAAATCTTGTCCTTATATTAAAGTCAGATATGAATCTTTAAAAAGAAGACGTGGTCATAAGAAAGCTATTATTGCCATAGCTAGATTATTACTTACAAGCATTTATCATATCTTAAATACTGGCGAAGTTTTTGATTATGAAAGATTTGACAAGATTTTAAATCTCAGCAAAAAGCGAAAAACACACCAGAAGAAATGATTTCTTATTTAACATCTTTAAGTTATGAAGTAACTATGCAGAATACCTAATAACAATTTATTATTTTCAAAGAACAGTTTATTTTAGAGTCTTCATTGACTTTTTTAAGTTCAAAAAAATTTTAAATTATTTGAACTCCTTTTGCGTGTTTTAATTTATGTTTTTATTTTCAATCTTTATCCTTTCTAAAATATCACGAGCCGCTACTAAACCAGTTGCTGCAGCAGTTACAATATTTCCAGCTTTACCAGCTCCATCGCCAATAAAATAAATATCTTGATCTTTTAACTTAAATTTATTATCTGTTTCTATTTCATTACTAAAAAATTTAATTTCAGGTCCATAAAGTAAAGTATCATCATTATTAACTCCTGGAATTATCTTATCCAATTTTTCTAATCCTTCTAAGATATTAGTAATGATTCTATGTGGCATAACAAGAGCAAGGTCTCCAGCTACACAATCTTTAAGTGTTGGCTCAATAAAGCCTTTATTTAAGCGATGCCATTCACTCCTTCTTCCATTTCTTAAATCTTTCAATGACTGAATAATTGGCTTGCCATCTCCTAGAACATTAGCAATCCTAGCAATACTCTCACCATATAATCTAGTATTTGTAACAGGCTCAGTTAATGTTACCTTAGAAATAAATGCAAAATTAGTATTATTACTCTTAACATCCTTTAAAGCATGTCCATTAACACATATATATCCATAATAATTTTCTTTAGCAACAAATCCTCCTGGGTTAGTACAAAAAGTTCTAATTTCATCTCCATATGTATCAGTCTTAATAAATATCGTTGGATCATATATAACATTTGTAATGTCTTCCATAATATCTTTTCGAACTTCTACTCTAACTCCAATTTCAATGCTTTGAGAAAGATAAGGAATATGATAACTATCAGCAAGTTCTTGAATCCATTTAGCACCGGTCCTACCTGGAGCAACTACAACAAACTTTGCCTCTAATTTAGTATTCTTACCTCCCTTTTCATAAGTTGCAATATGTTTACCACTACTGTCAGATTTAATATCTAAAACATTTGCTTTGTCAATTAAAGTAACGCCTTTATCTTCTAAAAACTTACAAATTCCAGCAATATACTCCGGTAGATGGTCACTTCCTAAATGTTTTTGTTTAATAAGTAAAAGTTTTGCTCCTGCAATTGCTACTTTCTTTTTTATTTCTTCTGCTTCTTGAATATTACTTGGATAAACTTCAGCATCCATGCCAAATTTATTAAATATTTTTTCTGTTTCATCAATTAATTTATAAGCATCAGACTCACTCATATATTTAGTTAAATCACTTTTACCTAATCTAGGTATAAAATTAAGTTTACCATCAGAAAAAGTACCTGCTCCACCATAACCTGATAATATAGCACAAGGATTGCAATTTTTACAAGAAACTCCATACTTATTCATAGGACAAACTCTATTTTTAACATTACTACCCTTATCTATTAAAGCTATTTTTAGCTTACTGTTTTTTTGAATTAATTCATAAGCAGTAAATAATCCAGCTGGTCCTGCTCCAACAATTATTACATCATATTTCATTTACATCACCATCTATATAATATCATAAAACTAAAATATTTTAGAAAAGAAAATAAAAAGCATGCTAAAATATAATTAGGTGATAATAGTGACAAGAGAAGAACTAAATAATGAAAAACAAGAAAAAATAATAAAGGAAGAAAAAAAAGAAGCAACTAAAAAGATAGTTAAGAAAACAATTAAATGGTTAATAATAATTTTAATTATTGGAATATCTTTTTTTTCTTATACTACATATATTTCATCAGTAAAAGTAAAAGTTCGAGAATATCGTATTACTGATAATAAAATACCTGCTTCATTTAATGGTACTAAAATTATTCAACTAAGTGACCTACATTATGGTACTACAATGTTTATAAATAACTTATCTGATATTGTAAATAAAGTTAATGTAAGAAATCCTGATATAGTAGTTTTTACTGGAGACTTAATAGATAATAATTATAAATTGTCATCTAATAATCGAGAAAAAATTATAAAAGAATTTCAAAAAATTAAAGCTAGTCTTGGTAAATATGCTATTATGGGAGATGAAGATAATGATGAATTTAAAACTATTTTAAATCAAGCTGGATTTACAATACTTAATAATAGTTATGAATTAATTTACAACAATGATAATAATCCTATTCTCTTAGTTGGCCTTTCTTCTACTAAAAAAAATCAAAATATAGAAAATGCTTATAGTTATTTTAAACAAGAAGTATACAATTCTAATATATATACAATTACTATTTTACATGAACCAGATACAGTTGATGATATAATAGGTACATATCCTACAGACTTATTTTTAGCTGGTCATTCAAACAATGGTAATATAAGAATACCATTCTTAAAATATTCTATTTTCAAAGTAGATGGAGCTAAAAAATATGACCAAGATTTCTATCAAATAAATAATTATAAATTATATATATCAAGTGGTTTAGGTACAACAAATAGTAGTAATATTAGACTATTTTGTAGGCCATCAATTAACTTCTTTAGATTATCTAATTCTTAAACTTATTATATATTTTTTCTAAGAAAGTTTTATCTTTCTTTTTATTTATCTTCTTTTTATATATATTTACACTTCCTATTTCTTTATTATCTAATTTAATAGATATATTTCCCCCTATTTTATTATTGTTATTATTAACTTTTACTATAGTAGAAACTCTATCTAATTCAGATTCTTTTAAAGGATAATAAAAAGATTCTTTTAAATAAATATCATTTGAAAATATTTTTTTATTATAAGAAAAATTATCTTTATCAATTATTTTATATAATTTATATTTATTAAAATTAGATTCAAATAACTTCTTATGTCTTTCATAAATATCATTATCATGAATTGAAACACTAATTAATGTCATATTATCTTTTTTGGCATAACTTATAAGAGATTTCCTAGCTTTAGGAGTATAACCGTTCTTACCACCTAAAGAGTATTTATAATTATTTAAAATTGATACTCTATTATACCAAAGATAACTTTTAAGAGAAGTTTTACAACGATATTTCTTAGTTTTAATAATTTCTCTATATATTTTATTTTTATAAGCATATCTTGCAAGTAATGCCATATCATAGGCTGTTGAATAATTCTTTGTATCTTCATCTAAACCATGTGGATTAGTAAATATAGTATTATTCATATTTAATTCTTTTGCTTTAGCATTCATTTGTTTAACAAAATTATCTACTGTATTAGAAGTTTCAATAGCAAGAGTCAAAGCAGCATCATTTCCACTTCTAAGCATTAAGCCATAAAGTAAATCAATTATTTTTATTTCTTCTCCTACTTCAATATAAATATTCGTTCCATACATTTTTAAAACATCATCTGGTACTTTAACAACTCTATTTAAATCTTTATTATTCTCAAGTGCTATAATACAAGTCATTATCTTAGTAGTAGAAGCAATTAAATCTTTACTATTCATATTACTAGATTCTAATATTCTACCACTTTTTTCTTCCATCACGACATAAGAAAGTCCAAATACTTTAAAAGGTAATAAATTTAATAATATTATAAATATAAATATTTTTTTAATCATAACTTCACCTAATAAAATATATGATTATAAAATTAAAAAATGAGTAATACGTATTACTCACTATCTAATTTTAATAAATCATTATATAATTTACTTGGATTATCTTCATCATTTTTATTTTTATTTGTAATTGTTCGATAAATATAATTAATTGGACTAATTACATTATTTTTATTTGTTTCAATAACCGGAACTCCATTATTATTTATAATCCAATGATATTTATTTTCTCTTATAATCATTTCTCCTAGAAAAACTCCTAAATTAAAAGATAAATCATTTACTTGATTAATAGAAATATTATTATTTTTATATATTTCATTTAATATATTAATTAGTCGATCAAAACTTTTTAAATATGATATATCTGTATCTAAAATAATACACTCAATAGGACAACTAACAGCAAATTCTCTAACATCATCTATAATTATATTTATATTATTTTTAAATTCTTCTAAATTCATATAATCACCATTTTAAGTATATCATGTATAATATTATTAGTTGTTATATTTTTTTAGAAAGTACTTTGCCTCTAGTAATTTTATATATATTATTTCTTGCTCTAATAATATTTTCGGAAGTTAATTCATCTAAATAACCAACGGGATTATCTGTATGTCTTTCTGTTAAAATACTTTCAAATTGTTTAATTAATTCTTTTGGCAAACCAATAGAGTCTAAATAATCTAAATAAGTGAAATACTCTTCAATAGAAAATCTTGCTACATTTCCACCATATAAATAATTTAAAATCATAATTGTATAACAAAAGTTATCTGTTTCTTCACTTGGTATAAATAATCCTTCATGAAATTTTGGATAATTTGTTGCATATTTTATGTTTTGTTCTTTTAAAGCTTCTAAATTTAGTTTATATTTTTTTGGTTGATTGCTTAATAATTTACTATTTTGCAAATACTTAGCTGGAAAAATTCTATTATTTTGTATCTTAGCACTATCTAAATCTATTACTTTTAATTCCCTATTATTTTGTTTAACAATGAAATTAGATTCATTTACATCATTTATATAAATATCTTTTAAGGAAGTATATTTTCTGATACCTTTTAATTGATTAAGTATTCCACCAACTTTTTTCAAATAATCTAATTGATCTTGCTTATCCATTTTTGGATTACTTAATATACATATTAATGGTATCCCATCTACTTTAGGTACAGTAAAACCAATTGTTCTATTGCTAATAGCAACCATATAGTCTGGAATAACAAAAGAATCTGGCAAATAATCTTTGTAATTATCTAACATTTCTACTGTATACATCTTATTAGCAAAATATTCTCCTTTATTAACATAGAAGTATTTTAATATTTTAGTTTCTCCCCTAAAAGTATATTCATAGATTTTAGATTCAGTATTCAATACTTCTTTTGGTAATGCCATTCTTTCTAATTTTTCAAATGCTTTTCGTGACATATTAATTTGTCGCATATTCTTCACCCATCCCCCTAAATTGCTCATATTATACAATGAAGTAGCCTAAAAAGCAACAATTGAAATATTTCACATTTTTTAACCAAAATTTAGAATTATAATATATAATATAGTTTTGTCAGGAGTGATTTAATGAAAAAATTTCTAAGAATTATATTTTTAATTATATTAATTATTTTTGGAATATATTTATATAATAATACTAATGTTACAAATAACATAAAGATGCTTGCTAGTAAATATACTAATGATTTAAAAGATTTTATTTCTAGTGGTAAACTTATTAGTGATAATGATTTATCCAAATTAAAAGACTCTAATATTGATTATTCTACTTATTCTGTAAACAGTGAAACATCTCCTTACTATGAAATGTTAAGTGATAAAGAAAAAGATTTATATAAACAAATATATGCTAATGCTGATAATTTAAAAAGGACCTTTATTCCTAGACAAAGTGTTACTAAGGATGAGTTAGAAGAAACTATAATTGCTGTTTATAATGATAGCCCTGAATTATTTTGGATAGATACAAGCTATTCTTATAAATATTTAATTAGTGGAAAAATAGCACAAGTAACACTTAATTATAATAGTACAGCAAGTGATATTGATAGTTCTAAATACTTATTTAATCAAGCTACTAACAAAATAATTAGTCAAGCAAATTCTTATAGTAATAATTATGAGAAGGAAAAATTTGTTCATGATTATATTTTAGAAAAAAATGTCTATGATATTGATAATGAATTAAATCAAAGTGCTTACAGTGCAATAGTTAATGGAAAAACTGTTTGTGCAGGTTATTCAAGAGCTTTTCAATATATTATGAATAAATTAAATATTACGACTTATTATGTGACAGGTACATCACAAGGAGAAAATCATGCTTGGAATATTATAAAATTAGGCAATGGATATTATAATATAGATTTAACTTGGGATGACGGAAAAATTATTACTTATAAATATTTTAATAAAACTGATTCTGAATTTAGTAGTACTCATGAAAGATCAGAAAAGTCTTTAAATTTACCTAGTTGTAATGCTACTATTTATAAATATAAAAAGACATATATTAATAATAGCACTAATACTTACGATGAAAAATATATTAAGAATCATACTAAAAGAAAGAATACTCAAGTTATAATAAGTAATGATGATAATACAAATAATATAGAATCTAAAGATGAAAATAATGCTGAAACTAATGTAAATGGTAGTAAAGATAATAATACTAAAAATCAAATAGATAACAATACAAATAATGAGAATATAGAAAATGATAATACAGAAGATCAAGCAAGTGAAAAAGATGCTAATAATAAGACGAGGTTTTTGTATGACTAAAATAAGTTATGAAGAAAGAATTAATTTATATTATGATAGAAAGAACGGAATGTCTTTTCCTTCTTTAAAATCAAAATACGGTATTAATAAATCTGGAGTTGAATATCTAGTTAGATTAATTGATAAACATGGATTTGATATTCTCAGAACTAATGAAAATAAAAGTTATAGTTCTATGGAAAAAGAAAGAATTTTAAATAGAATCCTAATGGATAATGAGTCAATTTTATCAGTTTCAATAGATGAAGGATTGGTAGCAAAAGGAATGTTAAATAACTGGCTTAAAAAATATCGTGAAAACGGTTATAATATAGTTGAACGAAAGCGAGGTCGTCCGACTATGAAAAAAGAACTTAAACCAAAGAAAAATGAAACTATAGAAGAAGAAAATGAAAGATTAAAAAAAGAAAACCTATACTTAAAAGCGGAGCTAGAATACTCAAAAAAATTGAGAGCCGTTGTTCAAGCAAGGAAGAATCAACAACAGAAGAAAAAGTAAATGTTGTAAGTGAACTTCGGCTAAAATATCCATTAATGATTCTTCTAAAAGTATCAGGTTTAGCTAAATCAGTGTATTACTATACTTTATCTAAAACAGATAAAGATGATAAAAACAAAGAAATAATTGATAAAATAAAAGAAATATTTATTAATAATAAGGAAAGATATGGTTATCGTAGAATTACATTAGAACTTAGAAATCAAGGTTATAATGTTAATCATAAGAAAGTTTATAGAATAATGGTTATGTTAGAATTAAAACCATTAAAAAGAAACAAAAGAAAATATTCTTCTTATAAGGGAACTGTTGGTAAGATAGCTGATAATTTAATTGAAAGAAAATTCAATGCAGATAAACCTAATCAAAAATGGTATACAGATGTTACTGAATTTAATCTTCGTGGAGAAAAATGTTATTTATCACCAATATTAGATGGCTTTAATGGCGAAGTAATTTCTTATAATACTTCTAAATCACCTAACTTAGAACAAATAAATGATATGCTTAATAAGGCTTTTAATGGGAGAAATTTGGAAGGGTTAATATTTCATTCAGATCAAGGTTGGCAGTATCAACACCAATCTTATCAGCAAAGATTAAAGAATAAAGGAATAAAACAAAGCATGTCTAGAAAAGGAAATAGTATGGATAATGGCATGATGGAAAACTTTTTTGGACTACTTAAAACAGAAATGTTTTATGATCAAGAAGATAAGTATAAAAATATAGATGAATTAATTTTAGCTATAGATGACTATATTAATTATTATAATTATGATAGAATTAAAGTAAAATTAAAAGGACTGTCTCCTGTAAATTACAGGTTACAATCCTCTAATTAGAAA
>CACYRE010000039.1 GCA_902776735.1 uncultured Erysipelotrichaceae bacterium
ACTAGCTCTTCTTAAAATTAATATATTATTTTTACAAAAAGGATTATCTTCTTCCAAAGACTTAAATAATTTAATAAATTGTATATCTATCAAAAGCATAATTATACTATTTGGATAAATAATAAAGTTACTAAATACAATCGCCTTAATAGTATATGGAATAATTATTACTATTGGAATAAATAATATAGTACAAATAATTAATATTATTTTTAATATTTTACCAATTTTAGTCATATTAACACCTCGAATATAATATATGATATAATTTATTAAATGTCAATATATATTTATTGTTTTTCAATAAGTTGACATATAAAATAAATATTTTTAAAGAAATAAATTATATGTTTTTTTAAAACTATTGCACTTTAAGAAAACAAAAAAGAGTAAGTTTTTACTCTTAATTTTTACCCATACACCTAGAAAAGAAATTGTTTCTTTATTTCTTAACCAATTTTTAACAACATCTGCTGGTGCTTCATCATTTTGAGTTTTCGCTAAATCAGTAAGTGATATATATTCATATCCATTAACTCTAACAACATTTATTTTACTACCCTTAACATCCATCTCTGATTGTATTATATTATTTTTCATAAGGGGTTCCTTTCTGAATTGGTCAATCGCATCTGACCAATCTATTATTTTTTTCATCTAATATAATTTTATCATAAAATTATCGTTCTAAATCATCATCTTTACTATAGTTACTACTAAATTCATTTTGTATAACTTCTAAATTGTCATCATCAATAATTTCTTCTTCATGTAATTCATCAATTAAATCATCATACTTATTCGAAGAAAAGAATTTATCTTGTAAGAACTTAATAAACTTTTTTCATAATTCTTTAAAGTAATCTAATGCTTCTTGCAATTTAGAAACTTTATCTTCTAACATATCAATAGTATCATTTGTAAAATCTAATCTATTTTCTAAATCACTAATTATATCTTAACGAGTAGTGGTTTTTTTCTTTAATTAACAAAAAAATACCAACTTCTTTTAGAAATTGATATTTTCTATATTAAATCCAGAGCTTTAAAAGTCTGGACAGATTTACCAATGGTGTACCCGACGAGATTTGAACTCGTGACCTATCGCTTAGGAGGCGATTGCTCTATCCAACTGAGCTACGGATACATTTAGAGCTTAATAAATATATTTACATTTAGCTCCATTATCAGTATAAATTTTTTTTAATTTAGTCAATTTAATTTTTTTATTATCTATATCTAATTTTTCATAATTAATTTTAGTTATTGTAGTTAATTCATTATCTTTTAAAGTAACTGAATTGTAATAATTATCTAAGGTATTATATTTAAGATAAGATAACTCTAAAGTATTTTGGTATTGTTCTAACATTTTATCATCGTTTGAAATAATAATTTCTTTAGAATATAAATTAACAACATATCTATTTTTAAATTTAATTAAGTAAGTAGATTCAGTTTTCATGACATCATTGCTACTTTTATAATAACATAACATTTTACCATTTCTTGGATAAAAATAAATAATAGAACATATTACAATAATTAAAGCAAAGAAGCAACTAACTATTACAATTAATTTATTCATTTTATACTTCTTGAATTACTGTAATAATCATTGGCTTAGATTCAGTTTTTTTATAAAAGAATTTACCAAGGATTTCTCTAACATCATTTTTTATTTTAGAATAATCTACTCTTTTACTATTAGGTTCAATATTGTCTTCAATTGCTTGTCTTGATACTTCTTTAGTCTCTTCTAGTAAGTCTTGACTTTCTTTAACATAAATAAAACCTCTAGTTAAAATTTCAGGTCCACCAACTATTTCTTTAGTTTCTTTATCTAAAGTACAGCTAATAATTACAATACCATTTTCTCCTAACATTTCCCTGTCTTTCAAAACTAAGTCTCCAATATCTCCCTGACTATTACCATCAATTAATATTTCGTCCGTTTCAATATGTTCTAAAGAATTAACATTTTCTCCATTATCCATTTCAAAAACATCGCCATTTAATTTTAAAATAATATTTTCTTTTGGAACACCTAATTCTTCAGCAATTTCTCCATTTTGATATTGATTCTTATACTCTCCTTTAACTGGAAAATAATATTTAGGATTCATAAGGTTAATCATCAGCATTAAGTCTTCACGTGATGAGTGATGAAGTAAGTGCTTCTTAGGTGAAAGACATACAGCGTCTGCCCCTAGCATTGCTATCTCATCCATAATTAAAGCTAATCTTTTTTCAATACCTGGATAACTTGGTTCAGTAATAAAAATAGTATCAGTTTCTTTTATCTCAATAAATTTATCAAATCCCTTTATAATTCTATTTAAGTTTGCAAATGGTTTCTCTTTATTATCAGAAATTAAAACTAATGTATTTTTACCCTCTAAGTCAGCAAGAGTTCCAATCTTATCAGGATTTATTTCTAAGTAGCCCTCTTTCATAGCAACATTAATAGTTTCTTGCAATTCTTTTCCCATAATAACAACTTTACGATGAGTATTATTTATCTCATTAAATATTTCTTGAATACGATAATAATGTGCTGGCATAACTGTCGCAATAATCCTATCATCTGTTTCACTTAAAACTTCACGAATAAAACCACTTATTCGATTATTTGGAGAAGTATGTCCTGGTCTATCAGCATAGAAAGACTCTGAAAGTAAACATAAAACTCCTTGCTTTCCAACATAAGCTAACTTTCCAATATCTGTTTTATATGTTCCTTGCATTGTTGAATCAAAAACAAAGTCACCTGTATAAACTATAGCACCGTCTGGTGTATATAGAACATAACAAACAGCATCAGGAATAGAATGTGTTACACTAATTGGAAATATAGAATTTCTTCCAAAACTTATTTTTACATGTGGTTTTATTTCAATTAGATTTACTTTATCAAGTTGATTTCTATATAAATCTTTTTTTACAAGTTCCAATGTTAATTTTGTTCCATATACAGGAAGCTCTGGAATCTGTTCTAAAACATCTGGAACAGCTCCCATATTACCCTCATGTCCATGGGTTAAAAATAATCCCCTTATTCTTTTTCTATTCTTTACTAAATAATCTATACTAGGAATTATATAATCAATTCCCAAATTAATATCATTATCATACTTTAGCCCGGCATCAAAAACAAAAATATCTTTGTTAACTTCAACTACATACATATTTTTTCCGTTTTCATTTAAGCCACCTAAAGCAAAAATTTTAATCTTACTCATTATTTGTCTCCTTTCTTTTCATCGTCAAATCTATATCACAGCAAAATAAATCTGATTAGTTCTTTATTTAAGTGCTAATTTTTTCCGACAAAATTATAAATATAAACGAATGAATACTTCGTCTATTATAACATTTATTAAATTAAAAATAAAGTATCTATTTAAAGGCTAATTTTTCTAAAGCTTCTTTAGCAGCTTCTTGTTCAGCATCTTTTTTAGATTGCCCTACTCCTCTACCATAGACAATATTATCAATTATAACTTCTATTGTAAATGTTCTATCGTGAGCAGGACCTTCTTCGCTAATTAATTTATAATCTAAACTTTTTTGCTCTGTTTGTACATATTCTTGTAAACTGCTTTTATAATCACTAAAAAATGTAATATTTTTATTTTTAATATATGGTACTACAATATTTAAAATAACTTGTCTAACTGTTGCATAGCCAAGATCTAAATAAATTGCTCCCATCAAAGCCTCAAAAATATCAGCAACGATAGCTTTTTTAAATTTTCCTCCCTCTTTTTGTTCTCCATGACCAACCATAATATATTGAGGAAGATTTAAATCTGTTGAATAACGGTAATTGGCATTTTCGCAAACATAGCTTGCCCTAACTTTTGTCATTTCACCCTCATTCTCATCATAGTGAGTATATAAATAATCAGCAACTACTAAATCTAGTACAGCATCCCCTAAAAACTCAAGCCTCTCATAATCTTGTTTTGCCTTATGTTCATTAGCATATGAACTATGTGAAAACGCTGTTTTATATAATTTCATATCTCTTGGCTTTATATTTAATTTTTTAAATAACTCTTCCATTTTATCACCACCAACATTATAACAAATAAAATATAACTCTAGTAGTTATATTTTACATTTTTCTTTTTTTTGATGCAGAATGAGAAGCTTCAGTTAATTGATAAAATAAAGTATTATCAATAAAATCTTCCACTGTCATTAATGAATAATCAGAGTTCTCATCATCAAAAACTGCTCTACTAATTTTATCTCTAGCTTCATCAATGTCATCATCATTATAAGGTATTTCTCCCCTATTAATTGCATCTAATCTTTCTTGATATAATTTCTTATTAGAAGTATTTTTCAATTCCTCTTTAGCTAAATATTTTAAAATAATTTTTAAATTATACTCTTCAAGTTGTTTCTTCTTTGCATTATTATCTTCTCTAATATATTCAGCAAAAGATTTAGGAGATAAAGATAGCATTTTTTTAACATCAGAATCTAATTTATCTTTATAATCTTCCTTATCATCTTCTCTACATTCTCTTAATCTATCTTTTTTCCATTCATTAAGAACAACTAATCTTTTATCATATTCTTCTTTATAAGAGTCATATATTTCAGATAAAATCATCTTTTTAGTATCAAAATCAGTAACACTAGCAATTTTTTCTTGAGCAAAATCTTTAAATTCAGTAATTGCCTCTTCACCATATCCACCACCAGGTAAAGTAGCAAGCTTCATACTAAGTATTTCAATATAAGCATCAATCTTATCACTAGTATCAGTAATTAAATTAATATATTCTCTATTCAAAAATTCAAGAGCTTCTTCTGAACTATTAAATGTAGCTAATTTATCTAATGAACTATTTTTAAAACTATCAATATCTTTTTTACTCCAATTAAGTTCAGCTAAAGTACCTAACATATAATTTAACATTTCATCTACAGAATCATTACTAATTATCTTTCTTTCAAAATAAGATTTCAAGGCCTTAACCTGTTTTTCCTTCATATATTCAGGAAGACTAGATTTTACTACTAAATCTAATTGCTCTTGCAAATCTCTTTTTAACATTAAATATTTTTCTTCATATTTCCTATATAATAAACGTAATTTTATAATTTTATCTTTATTATCAGTAGTCAAGTTCAAAATACTTTTTGCATCATCTTTAAATTTATTAACATAATTACTATAAATTTCTTCATCATTTACATTTAAATATTTTTCTAATTTAATAACTAAATCTTCTAAAGTCTTACTTAGATTTATTTTCATACCATTATGAATATTAAAATCTAAAATTAATTCTTGTTCCCTGTATTTTTTATCTTTAATAGATATACTTTGATTATTATTTAGAATATTAATTTTTTCTTTAAGAGAAGATAAATCCATTTTATATTGATTCAAATATAGTTTATAAATATTCTTATTAATATAATCAAGTATATCTTTATTATTAAGATTATTTATATTTCCTTCTTTTATTTTTTCGTTGCATAGTTTTCTAAATTCTTCAATTTTTTCTTCACCATAACCACCATACTCTAAGTCTTCTAAAGTAGTAACCATTTTGTTTATTTTACTTTCAAAGTCATAAGGATAACCTAATTTTTCATTTTTAATTTTTGCTAATAGAAATTTTGCCATTTTAGGAGCATCAACAGTAGCATCCATTCCTGAATCTATATCATATTTTAAAACACTAGCTAAATCAGAAAGATAGGACTTATAATTTTCTAAATAAGTTTTAGACTTTTCTATAAGTAGATGATCAATTTCTTCTTCTGACTTATTATAATTTAAACTAATAATTGAATTTAATTCAGTTACTAAATTATTTAAAAAATCATCTCCATAACCCAATTCATCAGAACTATAATATTTACTTAATAAATCATTATCATAATTATTAATAGTAAAATTATATTTATCTAACATATCAATAATAATATTTTTATCATTATCATCATTAACTTTATTTATAATTTCATTTCTATCTAATAATCCTAAGTTTTTAAATATAAAAACAATTGAATTTACTTTATTTGAGTATTTAGCAATAACTGCTTGCTTTTTTTCATCTATTTCACTATCTCTATCTAAAAATTTAGATACAATATCTTTTATATTCATTATAAGTCCTCCTACTATGTTTATTCTAGCACACATATATACTTTATTCAAACAGAAATTAAATATTGTAAAAAGAGAAAATTAATAGTAAAATAAATTTGGTGATGATATGAGGAAGATGTTTATTTCTATCATTAATTTTTATCAAAAAATGCCTCTTTCAAGTCATAGTATGTGTAGATATGTTCCTACATGTTCAGATTATGCCAAAGAAAGTATTAATATTTATGGTGTGTTTTATGGGAGCCTTTTAGCACTTAAAAGGATTATACGTTGTAATCCACTTGGAGGAAAAGGCTATGATCCTGTACCTATGAGAAAGGAGAAATAATGAGAAATAAGAATTTATTTTTTACTATAATATTACTGTTAACGGTATCATTTTTAGTTACCGGGTGTTCAAGTGATAGTATGGATAATATTGATATAATTGTTACTAATTATCCCAATGAATATATAACAAAAAAATTATATGGAAATCATTCAACTATTACTTCAATATATCCAGATGGCGTAGACATTAACACATATAAAATTAGTAATAAGCAAAAAAAAGATTATGCTAGAAAAGATTTGTTTATATATAATGGTCTTATTGAAAAGGAAAGAAATTTAGCAATTGATTTATTAGATATAAATCCTGATTTAAAAATTATTGATACAGCATATGTTTTAGAAACAGATTATTCTCCAGAAGAAATGTGGTTAAACCCTAGTTCACTTCTAATGATGAGCCAAAATGTAAGACTTGGTTTAGAAGAATATATTACTAGTACTTATTTAAAAAAAGATGTAGATGAAGCATATGACAAATTAAAAATTGAATTGTCTGAAATGGATGCTAACTATAGATTAGCAGTTGATAGTACAAATCATAAAACAATAATTGTTGCAGATTCAGCATTAAAATATTTAGAAAAATTTGGTCTAACTGTTATTTGTATTGATAGTGACGCTAGTGAAAAGACTTTAAGTGATGCTAGAGATTTATTTAAAAACAATAGTATTAGTTATATAATGTTATTTAAAGGTGAAAAAATAAATGAAAATGCTAAAAAATTATTAGATGAATATCCTGATGTCAAAAAGTTAGAATTACATAAATTAGATAATATTTCTGATACTGAAAGAAATAATAAAGAAAATTACAAAACTATTATGAATGATAACTTAGAATTAATAAAAAAAGATTTATATCAAGAAAAAAATTCCTAGAGCAAAAAATCGAGATAACAAATTTCTCGATTTTATTTTTTTAACCTTTTAATTAGTTTTTTCGTATCTTCTAAAGATTCTTCGGTTGGTTCTATATCAATTATTCTTTGAACTCTTTCTTGCCAATTAGCAGAATGAACTATTCTTTGAACATCAGGATGTTTTCTTAAATTTGCTTTATCAAGTTTACTTAATGCTTCAAAATTAATTGCTGTTAAAACATATATAGCATTGCCAATAGCTGTACTCGTCCTTTTCTCATCATATTCCTTATCTAATATTACTTTTCCATTAGGATAAATATATGCCGTATAGCCAAGATTTTTATCTAAGCCATTAGCTCTTGCTGAATAATTGGTATTATCATAAAAATCATTACGTTCTTCACCAATTGATTTTAATCTTTCAATCTCTTCTGAGCTAAGTGCAATTCTTCTTGCTATTTTCCTATTAACACTTTTAATAGATTTACTATCATGACCATCATGAGCAAGAGACCAATCCAAAATTATAACATCATGAGCAAATTTCCATTTAATAATTTTTAATTTTTCCTTAATATTTTCTAAATTTATTACTTCATTATCAACTAAAATACTAGTATCTTTATTCTTTACTAAACATAAATATCTTTCAACCAAATTAATATAATTTTTTATCTCATTTCTCTCATCACAACTAGCAATTCTTTTTAAATATTCATTCATAAGATATAAGTACACCTTATCTTTATCTAAATAAAGATCAACTAAATTATCAAAAGATGTATCTTTTATTAATAAACTTCTATTAGAAATAAAACTTTCATACAGAGTAATCTGTTTATCAATATACTTAGAATAATTACTAGTAATTCCACATCTTCTAATATATTTTCTATATGTATCTTTCTTATTATTTAAATCATCAATTTCTAAATCAATTTGTTTAAAAATTAAGGCATTATTCTTATTATCTTCAAGTTCTCCATCTAATATTTTTTCCTCATCTTTTAAATATTTAATATAATTCTTACTATCTTGAAATTTTTTATATATTTCTGGAAACTCTTCTAATAATTGTCTTTCATATAATAGTTTAAATTTATTTTTTAATATTTGTAAACTAGAAGAACTATTAAGTTGTAATATAAAAGATATTTTTTTCTCATTAATAATTTTTGAAGTATCTGATAAATTATTAGAATTATTTTTTACTTCTTTTATATATTCCTCTACTAATTTATTCTTAGAATTAATAATCTCATTTATTTTATCTTCATTTTTTATAATTGAAAATAGATTATCATTTAAAGAGGCATATTCTTGGCATAATGAAAACATCTTTTCTAGTATTTTATTTTCAGTTAACAT
>CACYRE010000040.1 GCA_902776735.1 uncultured Erysipelotrichaceae bacterium
AATTATATGATAAGAAGTAGTGGTGAGAGAATGGCTCTTAATACTCCAATTCAAGGAACTGCTGCTGACATATTAAAAAAAGCTATGGTAGAAATTTATACTGAATTTAAAAAACGTAATTTAAAAAGTAAAATGCTAATACAAGTACATGATGAACTTGTCTTCAATGTTCTAAACACTGAGTTAGAAGAAGTAAAAACAATAGTTAGAAATATAATGGAAAATACTTTTAAATTAAAAGTGCCTTTAAAAGTAGATATTGAAGTTGGTTCAAATTGGTATGAAGCAAAATAAAAGGAAGTGAAAGTATGCCTGAAAAACCAGAAGTAATGTGTGTTGCTAAAAATTTAAATACAAGACTAATTGGTAAAGAAATAACAGGATGTAATATATATTGGGATAATATCATCGCAACAGATTTATCCGAATTTAAAAAAAATATAATTGGTGAACATATAAATAAAATTTCAACTCGTGGTAAATTTATTATTTTAACACTTGATCATTATTCACTACTAATTCATCTTCGTATGGAAGGTAAATTTGTTTTTAGAAATGTTGGAGAAGAACTAGGTAAACATGAACATGTTGAATTAATATTAGATAATTCTATTAGTTTTAGATATCATGATGTAAGAAAATTTGGAAAAATGTATTTAATACCAATAAAAGATACTTATAATGTAAAACCTTTATCTGATTTAGGACCAGATTTCTATGACTCTATTTCTCCAGACTACTTATATGAAAAAATTCATAAATTAAAATTACCAATTAAGTCTATCTTACTTGATCAAAGAATTATTTGTGGAATTGGTAATATTTATGCTGATGAAATTTTATTTAGTAGTAATATTTTACCAACAAGAAGTGGTAATAGTATAAGTAGGTCTGAATGTGAAAAGATAATTACTAATACAAAAGCTATTTTGAAAGAAGCTTATAAATATGGAGGTACTACTATTAAAAGTTTTACTTCTAGTGAAGGAGTTCATGGTAATTTTCAAAATAAATTATTGGTTCATGGAAAAGAAAAATGCCCTGTATGTAATAATTTACTTGTAAAAATTAAAATTGGTGGAAGAGGAACTTATTTTTGTCCAAAATGTCAAAAATGAGTTTTTTTCTTATATTTTATTGTAAATAGGTCTAAATTATAGTAGTATTATAGAGGTTTGGAGGAGTAATTATGAAGAAAACAAAAATAATATGTAGTATTGGTCCAGCAAGTGATAAAGTTGATGTTATGACGGAAATGGTAAATAATGGTATGAATTGTGCCAGAATTAATTTATCTCATGCTACTCATGAGTCTGCTTTAAATACAATTGAGACAGTAAGAGCCGTAAGAAAGCAAACTAATTTACCAGTTGCAATTATGTATGATACAAAAGGCCCTGAATTTAGAACGGGTACATTTGAAAGTTCTGATGGCGTTAGTCTATTAACAGGTGATGTTATTAAGATGGTAAAAGAAGATGTTTTAGGAAATAAAGATAAATTTTCTGTAAACCATCCAGAAGCTATAGATAATATAAAAGTGGGAGCTCATGTCTTAGTTGATAATGCCCTACTTGATTTAGAAGTAATTTCTAAGGAAGATAATTGTGTAATATTAAAGGCTTTAAATAATGGAGTAATTAATAGTCACAAGACACTAAATGTCCCAGGAATTAATTTGAATTTACCTTTTATTAGTGCTATTGATAAAGATGATATTGAATTTGCAGCAAAACATTCATGTGATTATTTGGCTCTATCTTTTGTAAATACACCAGAAGACGTTGAAGCAGCAAGAAGAATTATCGAAACATCTGGAGGAGATGCTAGAATAATTGCTAAGATTGAAAGTCAAATGGGAATTGATAATATTGACAGAATTATTGAAGTATCTGATGGAATAATGGTTGCTCGTGGAGACCTTGGAGTAGAAGTACCAATGGAAGAGTTACCAATTTTACAAAAAAGAATAATTAAAAAATGTCGTGAATCAGGAAAGTTTGCTATAGTCGCAACAGAAATGTTAGCTTCAATGTATACAAACCCTAGACCAACACGTGCTGAAGTATCTGATATTGCCAATGCTGTAATAGATGGAACAGATTGTGTAATGTTGTCAGGCGAAACAACAGTTGGTAAATACCCTATTCAAGCAGTTTCTTATATGAGTAGGATTTGTGAATATGTTGAATCAACAATTGATTATACAAAGCATGTTGCGTATAAAAGAAAAATAGGTGTTTCAGATACAATTGCTAAACTTGTTGTTGATGCTGTTGAATATGATAAAATTAAATTGATTGTTACAACAACAATGACTGGATATACCGCCAGAAAAATAAGTAATTTAAGACCTAATTGTACAATCCTAGCTTGTTGTCCATCAAATCATATTGCTGAAAAAGTAGCTTTAAATTTTGGCGTTAAATCAGTGGTTACGGAAATATATGATACAACTGATGAAATAATAGAAGCCGCAAGAACAATGGCTCAAGAAGAGTTTAATTTGCAACCAGGAGACCTAATAGTAGTAACTGGTGGATTCCCATTAGGTAAATCTAGAACAACTAATTACTTAAGAATAGTAGAAATTTAAAAGAGCATTTAATATGCTCTTTTATTTAAATATAACTCATATAACTTTTGAGTACCATTTTCTAGATAATAATAGTGAAATATATAAGGTATAAATAGACATAGTGTTATTAGAAATAAAACAAATAAATAAATATTTTCTACTAGCAAGAAACCAATTAAAAATAAAATGGAAGATATTCCGACAAAGAAAGTTACCATTAAATGGACTAATCTTTCATGTTGAAAGAACTTTATAACTACTAATAATTCATCTTTATTTACTTCATTATTTTTAATATCTTTTTCTGTTTTTTTGATATATTTTTCTAATTTTAATTTCATTATATTTTGTCTCCTATACCAGAATTATCAAATGTTTCTTCATCTTCCATAAGTAATTCATGAATCTCTTCTTCTTTAGTATCTAGATATACTTCTTCAATTCTGTCAACTCGGCATTTTTCAGCTTTTAAAATAGCTTCTACCTTGTCAACGGTTTCTTCAATTTCATCATTAACAACAACGTAATTATATTTAGTAACCTCATTTATTTCTTTATAGGCTTCATGAAATCTTTTAATAATTTTATCATTTGATTCTGTTCCTCTTTTTTTAAGTCTTTTAACTAAAGTCTTTAAAGAAGGTGGCATAATAAAGATAAATATTGCCTCAGGAACTAATTTTTTAATGTTTGCAGCTCCTTCAATCTCAATTTCTAGAATGACATCTATACCACGTTCAAGTTTTTCTCTAATATATTCTTTAGGAGTACCATAAAAGTTTCCTGCATAGTTAGTATATTCTAAAAAATATCCTTCATCTATTTTCTTTTTAAAATCACTTTCTTTTAAATAATAATAATTAATTCCTTCTTTTTCTCCAACACGAGGAAGACGAGAAGTCGCAGAAACTGATAACCACCGATTTTTATTATCTCTTTCCAATAATTTAGAAATAACAGTTCCTTTACCAGCTCCACTTGGAGCACTAATAACAATCAACTGGCCACTATCTTTTTGCTTTAACATTCGTTTATCCATTTATTATATCTCCTTAGTATTATTAAAATAATTTATTTTTTGAAATTCCTTTTTATAAAGCTTTTCATTATTAGTTATATCATATATTTTAGAAGTATTTATTTCAAATTCTAACATTTTATCTTTATTTTTAGTTATTTTAGAAATTATTGGAATATCAATATCTTTCTTTACTGAATTTAAATAAACTCTTCCTTTATCATTGAAACCAAGTATTCTTATATAACTTATTTTCTTGAAAATGTTAGCATCACTTTTTTTAAAATTACAAAGTATATGTAGTAGCATTCTATTTATTTTATTATAAGTATATTTCTTTGATTTAATTTTTTTTATTAATTCATCAATTGAATATATATCATTAATGTATTTTTTTAATATCTTATCGAATCCTTGATCTACAGTTTGATATATTTCTAAATTTGGCGTTGTTATTATTTTATACTTAAGTACCGTAAAATAATCATCTAGATAATGTAATCTATTAAGATATGGTAAAACAAATTTAGGTACTTCTCCTGTTACTTGATTATTCCTTTTTAAAGCTTCTCTTATAGAAGTAGCACTTGAGAAGGTTTTATTTAGTTCTTTTTCATGATAATTATTTATTCTTTTTATTATTACTGGTTCTATTTTATAGTTGTATTTTAATATTGTTTTTATATAACTTACACCTAATAAGTCATTGGGTGTGTCTATTTTCTTACCAGTTAAATCTTCTAAAGATTTAGATAGGACAGTTGGATAATTATAACCTAATTTAGAGTATATTTTTACTAGTTTATCAAATTCTTCATTATTTAATTGTGTACTGGCAATTAATTTTAGATCTTCTAGATTATCTGATTCACTTCCAAAAACTAGTTTTTCAACTTTTAAATGTTCTAGTAAAGTAATTGCTCCATAACTAAAATAGTCAGCCGACTGAGTAGCAAATGGAAATGGTAATTCAATTACTAGATCAACTCCTGCTTTTAGAGCAATACTAGTTTTTTTCCATTTATCAATAATAGAGACATCTCCTCTTTGAGTAAAGTTACCACTTAATATTAATATTATTGTACTATCTGGATATAATTCTTTTATCTTTTTTAATTGGTACATGTGTCCATTATGAAAAGGGTTATATTCAGCAATTAATCCAATTGATGTCAAGTTACCACTTCCTTTATTTATTATTTTAACATAGTAGTTTTATCTTTACAATTAGCATATAATATAGTAAAAAATTAGTTAAATTACCTATAAAACAAATAAAAAATATGATAAAATCATAATGAGTGGAGGCGCTTTATGAGAGTTGTTATTGTGGCAGGGGGAACTGGAGGACATATTTATCCTGCAATTGCGATTATAAATAAAATTAAAGAAAAAGAAAAAAATTCTGAATTTTTATATATTGGAACAACAAATCGTATGGAAAAGGATCTTATACCAAGTATTGGTATAGAATACATAGGTATTCCAATGGCTGGTTTAAATAGAAAAAATTTGCTTAAGAATTTTAGCGTTTTAAATATGTTTGGGAATGCTATTAAAAGGTCAACATCTATTTTGAAAGAATTTTCTCCAGATATTGTGGTTGGTGCAGGTGGCTATATAACAGCTCCTGTTTTATATGCGGCACATAAACTTGGAATTCCAACTTTGATTCACGAACAAAATTCTGTTCCAGGTATATCTAATAAATTTATTGGTAAGTTTGCTGATAGAATATGTGTGTCTCTTCCAGGAAGTTTAAAATTATTTCCTAAAGAGAAAACTGTATATACTGGTAATCCAAGAAGTGAAGAAATAATAAATGTATCTGCTATGAGAAAAAGTACTATAGGTTTTTCTAATAAAGAAAAATTAGTTGTTATTGTAATGGGTTCACTTGGAAGTACAACTATGACTAAAAAAATTAAAGATTTAATTCCATGTTTTAATAATAAAAATTATCAAGTATTAATTATTACAGGCAATAATTATTATGATAATTATAAGGATATTACTATTCCAAATAATGTAAAAATATTACCTTTTATGAAAGATCTGATTAATTTATTAAAAAGTACAGATTTAATAATTTCTCGAGCAGGTGCTTCTACGATTTCAGAAATTACAGCAATAGGTCTACCTTCTATTTTAGTTCCAAGTCCATATGTTACAAATAATCATCAATATAAAAATGCTAAAGAATTAGAAGATAATGGTGCTTGTATTATAGTTACAGAAGAAGATTTTTCTTGTGAGACAATTATAAAAGAAATTGACAAATTATTTGATAATAAAGATTTATATAAAAAAATGAGTGCTTCTTGTAAAAAATTAGGAATAGATGATTCTGCAACAAGAATATATAATGAGATAAAAAAATTAGTACAGAAAGAAAAATAAAACAAGGTGATAAGTATGAAAAAATCTATTGAACAACTTACTAAAATGGATATTAAAATTTATGAAGATGTAGATTTAAGCAAATATACTACTTATAAAGTAGGTGGTAAGTGTTTAGGAATAGTATATCCTAGAGATATTAATGAATTAATTAAATTATTAAAATATTTGAGAAGCAATTCTATTAAATATAAGATTTTAGGAAATGGTTCTAATTTATTATTTAGTAGTAAATATTATGATGGAATATTAATTAAATTATCTTTTTTTGATGATATTGAGTTTATTGGTAAAAATAAAATTAGAGTTGGAGCAGGGTATTCTCTAATTAAATTATGTTTGATGGCTGCAAAAAAGGGACTAACTGGTCTTGAATTTGCATCAGGTATTCCTGGGACAGTTGGAGGAGCAATATTTATGAATGCCGGAGCTTATAAGTCTGATATGGGTTATGTCGTTAAGAGCGTGAAAGTTTTGACACCCGACTTCCAGGTAATTAATTTAGAAAATAGAGAACTTGATTTTCATTATCGTTCATCTTTTTTGCAACGCCATCCTGACTATATTTGTTTGGAGGCATTGTTTGAATTAAAACTAGGTAAAAAAGAAGCAATTGAAGAGGTAATTAGAGAAAGACGTGAAAGAAGAGTAATATCACAGCCATTGGAATATCCAAGTGCTGGTAGTGTTTTTCGTAATCCTGAAGGAAATTATGCTGGAAAATTAATCGAAGAATGTGGACTTAAAGGAAAAAGAAAAGGCGGAGCAATGATTAGTGAAAAGCATGCTAATTTTATAATTAATTATAAAAATGCTACCAGTGAAGATATTAAATACTTAATTGATTTAGCTCATGATAAAGTATTAAAAAAATATAATATTGATATGAAAATAGAACAAGAATTTGTTAATTGGGAGTAATTATGACTAAAAAAATAGTAAAAAAGAAAAAATTAAAATTAGTTAACTTTCTCATATTTCTATTATTTTTAGTAGGACTTTTTTGTGGTGGAAATTATATATTACACATACCAATAAAAAATATAATTATAAAAAATACTAATTATTTAAATGATGACTATATAATAGATTTGGCAGGTATTAAAAACTATCCTAGTTTTATTCTAACTAGTAGTAAAGCAATGAAAAATAAATTATTAAAATCTAGTTATATAAAAAAAGTTACTATCAAAAAAGAATGTGGTTTTATTTTAGAAATAGATATAGATGAAGCTAAACCTTTATTTTATAATGTTACTAGTAATAAATATGTTTTAAGTAATAAAAAAGAAGTAGGAGAAGAGTCTATTAATTCTAATTTTAGAGTACCTAGATTAATTAATTATGTACCAGATAATAAATATAATAAATTTTTTAAAGGTATGAATAGTGTAAGTTCTGCTGTACTTTCTCAAATAAGTGATATTGAATATTTACC
>CACYRE010000041.1:0-9096 GCA_902776735.1 uncultured Erysipelotrichaceae bacterium
TCTTCTAATAAATCTAAGTCACCTTCATATAAAGGAAGCATGGTTCCTTTAGATAGTTTTTCTAAAACAGTATCATTAGCTTTTAATGAAGTAATAAAATATACTAAGGTTTTTTCTATTTCTAGTAGGGTTATTAGTTCTTTATTCTCAGTTGATTTTTTTAGTATTTGTTCTGTTTTATCAATATTAGCATATATTTTTTTTAAATCTCTTAGATAATAATTGGCTGTTTTTAATAAAATTTGAATTAAAAATCTTGTTTTTTTGGCTGTTCTAAAGTTTTTTACTTTATTTTTTTTAAAATCATTTAATAGGTCAAGTCTTTTTGATGTTATAGTTATAACATAGTTATTATCAGTAATAATAATACCTAATGGATATGTTTTATAGTTATTTGATTCATCATGTTCTAAATAAGGTGTATCAATAACTATTAATATGGCGTTACCACTTTGCTCAACACGTGGTCTTTCTTCATCATCAAGCATTTTTAAAATAAGATCTTTATCAACATTTGTCTTTTCAACTACTTTGTCTATTTCATCATTTGTCGGGGAAGTTAGTTCAATCCAAGAATCTGTTACTATTCTTTTTACTTTTTTTATTTTCTTTTCAACTTGCGTTGTTTTGTAAACTTTTAACATATTATCACTCCCCTTTGTAATGAGATATATTATATCATATTTTTTTTAATTTGTCTTGTATTATTTATGGCTTGCTAGAGTGATTTTGCAAGTCTTTTTATTTTTATTTCTTATATAACTTATTTCTATATTGTTTCCAGCTTTATATTTATACAATTCATATATATAAGTTAAACTATCAGTAATTTTTTTATTTCCTATTTTTGTAATTATATCTCCTTCTTCTAGGTTGGCTTTATCTCCAACACTATTTTTTTCTACCTTAGTAATTTTAACTCCTTTAATATTTTCTTCATAGTTATTTAAATCTTCTACTTCAATACCCATAGTTGGCCAAGCTATATTTTTTCCTTTTTCAAGTGTTTTTAAATATTTTTTTATATTATTAATTGGTATTGCAAATCCCATACTTTCAACATCTTGCTCGCTTATTTTTAAAGTACATATTCCTACAACTTCTCCATTTATGTTTACTAGAGGTCCACCACTATTACCAGAATTTATTGGAGAATCTATTTGAATCATATCCATTATTTCTTTTTCTTCACTATAATTATTAATATTTGCTTTTACTTTTCTATCTTTTCCAGAAATAATACCAGAAGTTATAGTACCCTGATATTCAATATCTACTGGCGTTCCTACTGTAAAAATAGTATCTCCTAAGTTTAAATTATTACTGTTACCTAATGTAGCAACTAATGAAGAATATTTTTTATCTATTCTCAATACTGCTATATCTAGATAAGCATCACTTCCTAATAATTTTGCCTTTGCTTCTTTCTTATTAGAAAAAATAACTTCTATTTTTTTAGCACTATTTATAACATGTTCATTAGTTAAAATATAGGCATATTTATTATCTGTTTTATAAATAAAACCAGTACCTGAAGAAGAATTATTATTATCCAATTCAATTGATATTACAGAGTCATATATTTTTTTTATAGAATTAGAAAGAGAAGATTTTTCATATATTTTTGTTTTATTTTTAATGTTAATTGTTAAATTATTTTTTAATAAGAAAACTTGTGCAATAGGAATAATAATTATAAATGTAAAAATAATTCCAATAAAAAAAGAGATAATTGGATGAATATATTCTTTTTTGTTTAATTTAAGTTTATTCTTCATCTATATCTCTACTCCTTTCAATACTTGCTAAGTCTTTCCAATTTATTGGAAAGCCCATCTTATCTAAAACAGATTTTATATTAATAGTGTGTAAATTAAAATTTAATGTTTCTATAGCATTATCTATTTCTTGAGTCATATTTTTAAATTCTTCAGGACTTAGTAGTTGTTTTAAAATTATTATTAAAGCAAATACATCATTTTTACCCTGAGTATATTCATTATCTACTTTTGGAATTTTTAATAATTGGTGATAAATTGTATCATCTATTGCTTTTTGGGTTTTATTTTCATATAAAATATCTTCATGTGCACATAGGTTACGATAATTCGCTAGAATTGGTAAATATACTAGTAAATTATTATAATCTATTTCATATGTTTTAGCAATTTCTGTTTGATCTTCTGGTTTTAATATCGAATACATTTCACAGACTATTCCAAATGACAATACTTTTACTAAAATCCATAATGGTATATAACCATAATTTGTTGCATAGTGAAGAGTGGCACTATGTTGGGAACCATTTACTCTAATTTGCCTTTTCATTTTTCGTAGTAAATCATTCAATTGAGCTTGTTTATCTGGATCTGATGTAAAATTCTTAGGTTTTAAGTAATCTCCTTCGCGATAACCATATTTTTTTGATAACTGATATGAAGTAATTGATTTAAGATTATTTTCTATAACTAATAGATACTTAAATAAAATATTTCTAATAGTTCGATCAAATAAAAATAAGCTATACATTTCTTCAAAAGTAGTACCTGGTTTAAATTGTCTATTTGTTTCTGATATTAAAAATAAGTGTCTATAACCATTTAAAAAGAAATAATTTTCTCTTAACAATACGCGCCTAGTATATTTTTCATTAGATATAATCATACCCTTATGACGCATTATTTCTATTTGCTCATCTAAGTTTTTAAACTGCTTTTCTATCATATCATCACCTTAACATTGATTATAGCATACATTCAATATAATTTAGTGTAAATTTGATGAAAATTTTGTTATAATAAGTAGTATAAATTTAGTTGGAAGTGGTTTTATGCCAGCATCTGTAACTCATGCATTTTTTGTAAAAGACATTTATGATATATTACCAGATAATATTAAAAGTAAATTAGATATTAAAAGATTAAGAATGTTTAGTCAAAGTACTGATAGTCTATTGTTTTATAATTTATTTTCTTTAAGAAAAGGAAAAAGTATTCGGGCTTTACAAAAATATTCACATAATAATCAATCACAAGATTTTTTTATTAATTTATTACGATATATAAAAGATAATAATATTAAAGATGTAGATACTTATTCATTTCTTGTAGGCTTTATTTCTCATTATGTTTTAGATTCAATAGTTCATCCATATATCTTTTATAGAACTGGTAATTTTGTTAAGGGAGATAGTAGTACTTATAAGTATAATGGTATTCATCATTTTATGGAAACATTTTTAGATAATGATATGATTAGAAGAAGATTAAAAATTAATCCATATAAATTTAATATAAGTAAATTTTGTTTTTGTCTGAAGCCATTATCTAATGAGTTAAATAGAACTATTGATTATACTTTTTATAATACTTTTAAAGTTAAAAACATGAGCAAAATTTATTATAAATCACTTAAAGAAATGAAAAGAGATATTAACCTATTTAGAAGAGATCCTCATGGCTTTAAAAGGAATATTTATAAATTTATTGATACTTTTACAACTGATGGAACTTTTAGATTAGAAGCAGTTAGTTATTATTATTCTTTAAAAGATAAACATAATTTTTTAAATAGTAATCATAGTTTATGGAGAAATCCTGTTGTGTATAATATAACTAGTAAGGAGTCTTTTATTGATTTATATTTGAAGTCAATTAAGATTGCTAAAGTTATAGTTTGTGCTTCATTTGATTATTTAGATGGAAAGGATATTGACTTAGAAAAAATATTTACAAATAATAGTTATCTTACAGGTTTGCATTGTGAAATAAATAAGAAAATGAAATATTTTGCATATTAAAAAAGTAAAGATTATACTTTACTTTTTCATTTTAATTAAATCTTGTAGTGCATTATCTGCATCTTTATTCATATTAACTATTGTCTCTAAAAATTTAGAGTATCCTTCAACAGTTGATGAGAAATCTTGTAAATCCTGTATATTTCTTTCTTGGGCAATTTTATCAATAATCTGAGCATTATTTGATAATTCTTTGGAGATAGCTAAAACTTGGTCATAGGTTAATTTGTCAATCATTTCCTAAAGCCTCCAGACTATTATTAATTTTATCTTGTTTAGGCTGTTTTTTTAAAACTTCAGCATTATTAATTACCGTTTGTTTATATTCTTCTATACTTTCAATATAATTTTGATTATCAAGATTATTCCATCCAGCTTTCATTTTGGCCAGATAATCAAATATTTTATTTATTGAAGTTACATATTGATTATAATCTGACATAAGTTACCTCCTAAATTAAAATTATTCTTGAGCCATTTTTTAATTCTGTATCTCTGACTGTTTTATTTACGTCAAAAATTTCCCCTGTTTCTTTACTATAAAAATTAGAATCATTTCTAGGAATATATGCGTTATCGGTTAATTCTTTTAAGGCATTTTCTGTTAATGCTTTAATTGTTCCTATTTTTTTATTTATAGGAATAAATAAATCATATTTTTTTTCAATTAATGGTATTTCTAATTCTATTAATATTTTATTATTCATGAATATTCCTCCTATTCATCTGACATTAATTTTATTAATTCGGCCTTACCTTTTCTTATAATATAACCAAATCCTGGAGCAACTTCTGTTCGTAGTATTCTAGAATTAGTTGTAACTCTTAGAGTAAATTGATTACCAATACCATTTCCAATCCATACTCCTTCAGCTAAATTAACATTTCCTTTATACCATGGTTCAAAGTTAATAGCTTTTATAGAATCTATGTTGTCTATAATAATAATTTTAATGTTTTCTTTTTCTTTACATTGAGAAATTAAAGTAGTAAACTTTCCTTTTTCAATTGTACTTAGTTTGTTTAACATAGTATTAATATTAATTATTACTGCTACTATTAGATTATTAGGATTATTATTGAGAAAAGCCTCATTTAATTTGTCAATTGCTTGATAACAGGAATCTTTACTATAGAATGAGTTAGCATAATTTACTTCACTTAAAATATTATTAGTATCAAATATTATACATTCAGAATTTTGAATAGTTAAAATATTTTTTATAAATCCTTTAATAAAATTTGGTTCTGAGGAAATATCTTCTCCTGTAATATTATACATATATGTGTTAGTAAAGTTAATTGTTGCTATGTTAAGAGTCTCTTTTTCTATACCAACTGGGATTGTTCTTATATTTCCTAAATAATTTCCAACAACTGCTTGATTTACTACTTCTGGTAATATAGGTATATTATGAGCTTTATATTCACAAATACTGTTTAATTTGTCACAAATAATTTTTATGTAATCCGTCATTTTTTCTTCATGGTATGCATAGGCTGTTTGAAACTCAAATATTCCATCTAATAAAATTAAACCACGTCCATATACTTTTGAAGGTTCCTTTTTTCTTACTCCTGGTATTACTGAAGAATAATCTGTTGGATCATTAAATTGTAACACTACATTTTGTTTGAAGTTTTGTCTTAAACGATATCGTACTGTATTTGGGCCATTTGTTGTAAAAATAAATACTACTCCGTATTTTAAACAGTCTCTAGTCATTTGACCAATTAATTCTTCATAATCGCTATATGTTTCGATAAATGCTTCAATATTATTGATAATTATAACAATCATTGGAAGTTGTTTTCCACCATGATTTATGTAAAAGTCATATGAACCATTATAATCAACAAATAATTTTTTTCTATCATCAATTATGGTATTTAGCATTTTGAATAAATTGGCAATTTTTTCGGTATCAGTTGATAGAATTACGTCACCTACATGTGGGGCATTTCTAAACATTGTTAAAGTTTCTGCTCCAAAATCTAAAATGTAGAAATTTACTTCTTTAGAATCATGAGTCGAAATAGTCGAATAAATGATACCTGATAGCATTAATTCTTTTCCACTACCAGCAGAACCGAATATTATGGTATTTCCTTCTTTTGATAATGGTAAAGTTAAGATATTTTGAGCTTGATTATCAGGATCATCATATTCACCAATAATTGGATTTATATCATTTTTTCTTACTTGGTAATGATATTTTTTCTTTAATGAATCAATATAAATAATATTTGGTATTCTGTCTAACCATAATTGTTCAACTGAGACATTTTCTTTTTTTGCTTCTTCTATTATATATTTAATAATATTAGTTATTTCTTCTCCATGACTGGCAACTATAGTTTCATTTTGCTTTGTATTTAGTGATTTAATAGTTGCTCCTACATTGTCAATTATATTAATTGATTGATCAATTCTTTTTTTTCTCTTTTCTTGTGGATAATATTTTGCTCCTGCCCATGCAGCTTGTCCCATAGCAAACAATTCATTATATCCTACTTGTAAGTAGAACCTACCTGTTGTTTTTAATTCAGCGGCATCAGGGCATTTAATCATATCCATAGAATCAGATTTATCTTGAACTCTTAAACATATTCTAAATTTAGAGTTAGACCATATTTGATCATTGACAACTCCACTGGGTTTTTGAGTTGCTAAAATAAGGTGAACTCCAAGAGAACGTCCAATACGAGCTGTAGAAATTAATTGGTCCATAAATTCTGGTTGTTGTTGTTTTAACTCAGCAAATTCATCCGATATTATAAATAAATGGGAAATAGGTTTATCAACTAAACCTCTTCGATATAAACTTTGATATTTATAAATATCAATTGTTGATTCATTTAATTTGTCTCTTGCACTATTGAATATTCTTTGTCTTTTACGTAATTCACTTTGAACTGAGGCAAGAGATCTACTCATTTCTACTGTATCTAAGTTTGTTATTGTTCCAGCTAAATGAGGTAATTTCATACCGGTTATGATAAATTCTGATTTACCTGATCCTGTCATACCTGCAATTAGTCCATGAGGTCCATGAGATTTTTCATGTAAATCTAATTTGAAAAGATCTCCTGATTTATCAACTCCAACTGGTGCTTGAAGTGTTTTAGTGGGATCATTAGTTTTCCAACGATTAAGAATATTTAATTGGTTAACCATTCCAATATTGTACATTTCCAAAAATGAAATTGTTTGTGGTAAATTTCTATTTTCACGAGCAATATCTATTGGAATATTAGCAATTATTTTACAAACTTCATACATGTTTAAAGTTTCATCATAATCAGCGTCGAATTCTTTTTGTTTATTTGATACTAATTCATTTTCAAAGACGCCTGACTTTTTATCACCAATACTTATAAAAGTTTTACATTCATTTGGAATATTAATCAAACGAGGACTAATAACTATTAAACTATAGCCATAATTTACTGGCATTTCGGCTACATCTTTAATTATATCTATATCTCTTACTTCTTTATAATCATCTGTTATTATCACGTAATATGGTTTGTACTTACGGTAATCGACTTCACTTAATTCCATATTACCATTATTATCTTTGAATTTTCGAGATTGCATAGATTTTTCGAGCTCTAATGATATTGCTTTTGTGTCATCAATATTGGTAGCAAAATAGCGAAAACTTTTATCATTATTCCAACAATGAGGAGCTATTTTCAAATAATCCCAGTTTGACTCATTTTGTTCATTTGTTAAAATAACTATTTTCAAGTCTTCATAACTATGATAAGTTAACATTTGCAAAATTAAGCCATCAATGAATTGCTTTTTATTTGTCCCTTCACCAATGATTGCTAGAATGTTTCTTTGTAAAAAATTTAATGATATAGGAACACTCTCTAAAGTTCTAGATAAAGATCCTACTTCGTAAACTTCTTTCAACAATTCATCATCTTTTAGAGAAAAGTGTTCTTCTGGAATGTTTATTTGGCCTACTAATTCTGTTGAACCAACACCTAATCTTAAGTCTAAGAAATCTTCTTGTTCTATTTCTCTTTCCCAAAGATTTCTTTTCTTTTGATAAATAATTTGTTTTGTTTCGGTTAGTGGTAAATAATTATCAATTAGAATTTGTCTTTGAATTTTCATTTCTGATTGAATTTTTTCTTTTTTACTATTTAGATATTCTGAATATTTAGTTTTTCTCTCTATTTCTTTTTTCTCTCGTTGCTTTTTTTGATAGATTCTTTGAATTGTTGGCCAAAGAAGCATTGTTGCTAGCATAGCTCCGGACATAACTAATGTTGGCATTGCCGTTGAAATTTCAGTTGTTCCATTAACAACACCAGTTAATGAAGTGTAACCCATAGACATTGACATCATTGCCATAGTTAGCATTGGACCTATTGTCATAATAGCTGGCGTTTTATCTTCTTCTAATTCTTGTGGTGGTGGATCTATAGAAATATTTACTGGTTCTATTCTAGTTTTAAAGCGTGGAGCACGGTAGAAATAATCATCTTCTTTATAAAATTCTATTTGTTCCTCATCTTGTTTATCAAATTCTACTTGTTTTTGGATTATTGGATTAATTGTTTCAAAGCTACCATTATTTAATCTCAAATAGCCTTCTACATTGTTTATAATTAAAGAATTGTTCATAACAATAATTTTTAATCCCATTATGAAGATTATGTCTCCATATTCTAATTCTTTTGTTGTTATTGCTTGATTATTGACATATGTACCATATCTACTGCTTAAATCTTGGACTAACCATTTTCCATTATTAAATATTAATCTTGCATGTTGTGGGGATACTAGTGGATAATTGTAACATATTTGTGCTTTATTATCAGTTCCTATAATTATTTCTCTATCTGATAAAAGTCTTAATCTAAAACTTTGTTTATCTATTGTTGGCGAACAATATAAAATGACATATTCATTTTCGGTATTTACTTTTAGAAAATATAAACTATAATCTTTTAAAATGGCAGATTCTACTTCTGTCTCTCCTGACATTATTTTGGTTTCAAAATCACTTTTTATTTTCCAATTACCATTATATTCTTCAACATTTATTAGATTTCTAGTGTTTCCAAGATAATCGTTATCTGTGATCCAATAATTACCAGATACTTTAGTTGGAAGAACAAAATTATAGATTTTATTTTTCTTGATTAATCTAACTATCACTAGAAATCACCCCAATTACCCTAATTATATATTTTATTATATCTTTTTTTGTATATTTTTACAATATGTACAAAGCATTTTTAAATTTATGATTATTTATTATAAATAATAGACT
>CACYRE010000041.1:9102-15209 GCA_902776735.1 uncultured Erysipelotrichaceae bacterium
TTAATTATTTTGTTAATTTAAATGGTTTTTTACAAGCATTGATAGCTGGAATCATTTGCTTCTTATTTACAAGTTTTGGATCTTGTATGGTTTTATTTTCAAAATATATAAAAAAAGAAACACTAAAGTTTATTGATGATTTTTCAGTTGGTATTATGCTTTCTGCTACTTTCTTTTCTCTTTTGTTTCCTGCTACTAAACTTACTAATAATTTTTATATTATTGTTTTTAGTTTTATTATTGGTTGTATAATTATCTTTGCCTCAGATATATTATTTGATAGATTAAATAAAAGAGAGTTTAAGAATAATTTGCGAAAAAGTTTATTACTATTTTTTTCTATTACTTTACACAATTTCCCAGAGGGATTGGTTGTTGGAACTTCTTTTGGTGGTACTAGTGTTTTAGCTGCTATTAGTTTGACTATTGGAATTGCTATTCAGAATTTTCCTGAAGGAGCAGCAGTTTCATTTTCTTTATATAATAATGGGGTAAATAAGTATAAAGCAACTTTGTTTGGTGTAATTAGTGGTATTGTTGAGCCAATTGCTGCTATTTTTGGTTATTTATTGACTAATTTTGTTAATAATATTTTACCAGTTGTTTTATCTTTAGCGGCTGGGGTTATGTTATATGTTATATTGCTTGAATTTAACCCTAATGAGAGTAAGAAAAAAGACCTTTCGGTCTTAATAATAATGTTAGGATTTTGTTTTATGATGTTTTTAGAATTTATTCTTGATTAATTTTTACAGTTAATACTTCATCCTTATTTAAATAAATACCATATAAATCTTTTTTAGGAGCTTTAAATTTTACAATTGTTTTTTCTTGTGGCTTGTTATTATTTTTTATATTGTTTCCTTTTTGAGTTGTTTGATTTTTATTTTCATTCACTGTTGAAGCCTTTGTGTTGTTATTAATTATTGTCGTATTTTCTTTTTCCACTTTAGATGTGGAAATTTTTTTAAAGTTATAGCCGTTCGTATCTATTATTGTAATTGTATTATCTAGCCAAAAACATTCTTCAGGTTTTTTACCATTATTTATACTCCAATAACCAGCATTGTTTTTATGCCAACCAGTACCAGTAAATTTTCCTTTACCACATTCTATATGACAATGATTTCCAGTTGCATTACCTTTAGTACCTTCTTGATAAAAAGCTTCATTTTGTTTTATTTCTTTACCAACAAATAAATTACTTACATTATTACAGTGAGCAAAAAGAACGGTTAAATAATCTTTTGTGCCATCTGCAAATTCTACAGGATTACTACTTTCAAGCCATACCTCATTAGCATCATTTGAATATATTTTTTTTATTATTCCAGTAAATGGTGCATATATTGTACTAATACCACCATCTTTTCCAGCATTATCAATAGCAAAAGAGTCTTTATGAGTACCTACATTATAACCTTGAGTTATTCTAATATATTTACTCGGAAATATAGGCTTTTCCATTATGAGTCCTCCTTATTAATTATATTGTCCTCTGAAATAGTAATTGTTTTTTTATTTATTAAATCTTTATGCGAGGATATTTTACCTTCAAGAGATTTATATATTGAATCAGCACCTAAAAATGAAAAAAAACCAATCCATAAACTATTAGGAAATTTTATATCTGTAAATGTTAAACAAAATATAATTCCTGTTGTAATATTTACAATGAAAGAATAAAAACACAAATATTTACTTGTTTTAAAAAATATCTTTGTTTTTTGAATAAAGGTACATGTAATCGTACTAAGGGCTATTGAAATAATTAATAATAATCTTAAATAATTAAAATTAAACATATAATCCTCCTGATAGTATTATATGTTTTTAAATCTTTTTGGTTCCAAATATCTTATATTGTTTATAATATATTTTCAAATTAATCATAATTTATAATAATTAAGGCAAACAAAAGCCTCGAAAATCTAACATCTTCGAGGTAAACAGTAATTTTATCTTTTTGAGAATTGTGGAGCACGACGTGCTTTTTTTAGTCCAGGTTTCTTACGTTCTTTCTTACGGGAATCTCTTGTAATCATTCCTGCAACTTTAAGAGTTTTTCTAAAACTATTTTCTGAATCAACTGGTGTAGTCTTATCATAATCTAATAAGGCTCTTGTTATTCCTAAACGGATTGCTCCAGTTTGACCTTGGAATCCACCACCTGATACTTTTGCATCTACGTCAAATATCTCATTTGTATTAGTTAATACTAATGGTTGACTTAAATCCATTACACAAATTTCTGAAGGGAAGTATTCTCTTACATCTCTACCATTAACTGTAATTTTACCTTTTCCTGGAATTAATGTAACTCTTGCAACACTTGATTTTCTATGACCAGTTCCAGTATAAACATTTTTCTTTTCTTTTGCCATTACTTAACCCTCCTACTTTACTTCAAGTACTTCTGGCTTTTGTGCCTCGTGCTTATGTTCACTTTCTTCATAAACAAATAATTTCTTAATCATTTGTCTACCTAATCTGTTGTGAGGTAACATACCAGTTACTGCTCTTTCAATCATTTCAACTGGATAATTCTCACGCATAGTTTTAGCATTTCTTTCTCTTAATCCACCTGGATACATTGAGTGATTATAATACATTTTATCTTCTAGTTTATTTCCAGTTAAATTAACTTTACTAGCATTTATAACTATTATATAATCACCGCAATCAATATTAGGTGTATATGTTGGTTTATGCTTTCCACGTAAGTAAGTTGCTGCTAAAGAAGCTACTCTACCTAAAGATTTTCCTTCAGCATCAATAACATACCATTTATGTTCTACTGTTTCTTTTTTTTGCATATAACTTTTCATATTTTTCTCCTTTTACTTAAATTAGACTTTCCCACGGTCTAATTTATGTGGGGATTTGAATGTACCGATTGTAATTATACTAAAAAGTTAACTAAATTGCAATAGTTTTCCCTTTATTTACATATATTTCAACTATTTACGTTGATAACATTAATTTCATTTAAATTTAATATTTGTTAAATATAAGCCTTCTGGTGGAGCAGTTTTTCCTGCTTTAGTTCGATCTTTAGCTTCTAGTATCTCAGATATAGATGATGGTAAAATTTTATTTTCTCCAACCTTAATTAAAATACCAACCATATTTCTTACTTGATATCTTAAAAAGCCATTTCCAGTAAAGGTAATTGTTAATTTATCTTTCTTTATTTCAACATTAGTAAAAGTAATAGTTCTAATACAATTTTCTTTTTCTTGATTGTCTGTAACAAAAGATCTAAAATCATGTTTACCTTCAAATAATTTAATTGCTTCTTTCATTGCATCTATATTTAGTGAATGATTATATTGAAAAACATAATTTCTTTCTAATGGATTGTATTCACCTATATTTATAAGATATTTGTATGTCTTTTCTTTAACATTATATCTAGCATGAAAATTATTAGAGACGATTTTTGCATCTATTACATAAATATCATTAGGCAAATTACTATTTAATGCTCTTTTTAATTTCTTTTCGGTAATATTTACATCTATATCAGTATGTCCATATTGACATAGTGCATGAACTTTTTTATCAGTTCTTCCTGTTGCGACAATTCTTGCTTTTTTATTGTCATTTATTTTAGTAAGGGCTTTTTCGATTTCTTCTTCAATCGTATTTAAACCAGGTTGTTTTTGAAAACCATTATAATTTGTTCCATCATAAGAAAACTTGATTAAAAATCGCATTATTTCACCTTCTATATATGTTTATAAATATCTTTAATAATATCTCTAATATCCTTGTGATATTCTAAATTTGCTTTTTTTTGTTTATTGGCTAAATATGTAAATTCTACTATTTCAGGAATTTCTATTTTGTTTTTAGTTAAGAATGATATGCGTTGAAATATATTAATAGTATTACCTTCTATTAATATTTTTTCATTTTTAAATATTATTAAATGACTAGTATATTTATATATTTTATCTGTATTATTAGAAACTATTATGATTGTTTTTTGATACTGATCTTTCATTTTATTTAGAAGCATAACTATTCTTTTTTCATTTTTCATGTCTAGGAATTTAAAAATATTTTCTAATATTAGTAATTCTGGATTACAAAGAAGTGCTTTAGCTAAAAGTACTAATTTTTTTTCACTTGTAGATAATGAATAATAGTTTCTTATTAATATTTCATCAGAAAGTCCAACAATTTTTAAAGATTCTTGTATTTTTTTTAATGGGTTTTTTAATTTTAATTTTCTAGATATAATTTCATAAAATAACAAGTCATATATTGTTTGTTGATATATCGTTTCTTTTTTCTCAAAATTTACATATACAATTTTGCTCCTGAGATAATTTAATTTTGCTTTATCTATTTCATTATTATTAATTATTATTTTTTCATTAGATATATTTTTTAGTTTTATTATCCTAATTAATCCTGAAGTTTCTTTTCCAATTATTCCATTTATTTCATTTTGTTTAATTGTAAAATTTAAAAGATTATCTTTATATTTATAATCATTAAATATCATTTCCATATTTCATCAACCATCTTATATTTATCTAAATAAATGGAATTTATTATTTCATAATCTCTTAATTTTACCGATAAATCTAGCATAAATGGTAAAAAAAGCCCTGCTTTATTAATTATATTGTCCCGTTGGAGGATTGTTATTGGTTCTCCTGATAAGATTACTTTGCTATTATTAATTATATATAAATAATCTGAATATAGGCTTTGATTTAAATCAAGTGTTGTCATTATAATAGTTAGGCCAAATTTATCTCTGAAATCTTTTAGAAAATTATATGTATTTTCAAGCTCTTTGATATTAAGATAATTATCTATATTATCAAGTAATATAATTTTTGGATGATTTACCAAAGCTAAAGCAATTTGTGATAAAACAATTTCATCTGGAGATAATGTCTCAATATCTTTATTAAGGATTCTTTTTATTTTTAATCCTTTAACTATATAATTTATAAGTATTTTTTTATCACTTTCTTCTAATTCTGATTGAAAATTAAGTTCATCTTCTAAGTTGTTTTCGTTAAATAGAATTTCTTGGGGAATTACGCATCTTACTTCTTTAAGATAATCTTCTATTTTATAATCATATATGTTTTTATCATATAGAATTATATTACCTGGAATTTCTATCTCTCTGCTTAATATTCTTAATAATGTTGTTTTACCACAATTATTTGGACCAGAGATGACTATAAATTTATTTTTTTCTATATATATACTTAAGTTATTAAATAAATTTCCTAATTTTAAATCATTAATATTTAATATTACTTCCATTTTCTCGCTTCCCCCTGAGTAAATTTTATATATATAATTTAACTTTATTTGATTTTCTTTTTTTGTATATTATATGTAGCTTTTAATAAAAATTTATCTGATGCAAATCTACCAAAAAATTTTGCACATTTCATTTTAAAACCAGGAATAATTAACATTTTATTTTTAAACATTTTGTCAATAGCATATCTTGCTACATATGAACTGGTAAGTGGTTTTACAGCAAATTTTACACCAGCAACGTTATTGAAGTTTGTATTGACTGGTCCTGGACATAATACTGAAACGTGAACTTTTGTTTTTTTCTTTTTTTCTTCAAAATTTAATGCTTCTGTTAATTGATAAACATATGCTTTAGTAGCATAATAGGTGCTCATTAATGGTCCTGGTTGAAAAGCAGCAGATGATGCAACATTCAATATATAACAATCCGTATTTTTCTTTTCCATATCTCTTACAACATATTTAGTTAAAATATGAACGGCTTTAATATTAGTATTGATTAATTCAAGGTCTTTATTTAGATCTGTATCTGTTAAATATCCAAAATCTCCTAGGCCTGCATTGTTTACTAATATATCAATATTTTCTTTTTTTATTACTGCATATAACTCTTTTACGCGTTGTTCTTCAGATAAATCAGCTAAAATTATGGTGACTTTTGTAGGTAATTGTTCTTGAATTTCTTCTAATTTTGTTTTATTTCTAGCAACTAAAATAAGTTCTATTTTTTTAGTTGCTAGATATCGGGCTATATCAAGTCCTATTCCAGATGTGGCTCCTGTAACTAATGCTTTCATATAATCACC
>CACYRE010000042.1:0-2035 GCA_902776735.1 uncultured Erysipelotrichaceae bacterium
AGAATTAACATTTTATCAAAACATAATTTTAATATATAAGTAAGTAAAAATAAATAAAAAGCACTCAAATATGAGTGCCATATATTTTAAAATTAACTATAAATAACTTATTTATCTTTTCTCTTTTTAGATTCTATATCTTCTTTTATAATTTTAATAAATTCTTCTTGTGAAACTGTTGTTGTATCTTTTTCTCCATATAATCTATAACTAATTTCTTTATTTTCTTTTTCTTTATCTCCTAGTATTAATGTATATGGTATTTTACTAGTTTGTGCTTCTCTCAAACGATAGCCTAATTTTTCATCTCTATTATCAAGTATTGTTCTAATATTATTTCCTTTTAATAGTTCATCTACTTCTTTAGCATAATCACTTTGATATTCACTACTTACTGGAATTACACTTACTTGATGAGGTGCAAGCCATGTTGGAAGTATTCCTTTAGTTTCTTCTAATAAGAAAGCAATAAATCTATCAAGTGAACCAAGAATTGCTCTATGAATTACAACTGGAGTTTTCTTTTCTCCATCCTCAGCAATATATGTTAAATTAAATCTCTGTGGTAGTAAAAAGTCCAATTGAATTGTTGATAAAGCAACGGGATTACCAACTGCTGGATGAACTAAAACATCTAACTTTGGTCCATAGAAAGCTGCTTCATCTTTTGCTTCAAAATAATTAATTTTTATATCATTCAATACATTTCTTAAAGCATTTTCTGCTTTATCCCACATTTCATCATCATCAAAATATTTATTTGTCTTAGAATTTTTATCTCTTAAGGATAATCTAAAATCACATTCTTCAACATTTATTCCAAAGTCTTTATATACTTCTAAAATTAAGTCAATTACTTCTTTGAATTCAGTCTCAATTTGCTCTGGAGTACAAAAGATATGTGAATCGTTTTGTGTAAAACTTCTTGCTCGCTCAATTCCTTTAACAGCACCAGCTGCTTCATATCTAAAGTCATTCGCAATTTCAGCAATTCTTATTGGTAAATCACGATAAGAGTGAAGTTTATTTCCATAAATTACCATGTGATGTGGACAATTCATTGGTCTTAGAACATATGCTTCTTCATCTAACTTCATTGCTGGAAACATATCGTCTTTATAATGATCCCAATGTCCTGATGTTTTATATAACTCAACACTTCCTAAATCTGGTGTATGAACATGTAAGTAACCATGTTTTACCTCTTTATCAGTAATATAGTTTTGAAGTATTCTCCATAATGTATAACCATTTGGTAACCATAATGGTAGTCCTCTTCCTACTAAATCACTTAACATAAATATTCCAAGGTCTTTACCAAGTTTACGATGATCTCTCATCTTTGCTTCTTCTAACTCTTCTAAATACTTATCTAAATCTTTTTGAGTTCTAAAACATACTCCATAAATTCTTTGAAGCATTTTATTATTGGAATCACCTTTCCAATAAGCTCCACTAAATTTAATTAACTTAAAGTATTTGCATTCTTTAACACTATCTACATGTGGTCCACGACAAAGATCAGTATAATCTCCTTGAGAATAAGTACTTATAACTTCATCTTCTGGCATTCTATTGATTAGGTCAATTTTATATTCGTCACCACTAAATTCTTTTAAAGCTTCTTCTCTACTAACTTCATGTCTTACTATCTTTTTCCCATCTTTAATTATTTTTTTCATTTCCTTGGAAATTTTTTCAATATCTTCTTCAGTAATTACTTTATCACCTAAATCCATATCATAGTAAAATCCTTCTTCTACTACTGGACCTACCCAAAACTTTGCTCCTGGATATAAATGTTTTACAGCTTGAGCCATAACATGTGCACAACTATGATTAAGTGGCATTAAATCTTTATCTTCTTTAAAATTTATCATATATTCCTCCTAAATTATTGTCCTATTTTTATTTCAACATCTATTTCTTTATTTACATTATTTTTAAATTCATCAGCTAAATCAAGACTCCCTGTTATCATACCATAATGAATTGGTATAGCAATCTCAGGTTTTAAATCATTAATAAAATCAAC
>CACYRE010000042.1:2041-9466 GCA_902776735.1 uncultured Erysipelotrichaceae bacterium
GTATCTCCCATAATATAATAATAAACTCCATTTAATAGTATGTTATAACCAACATAGCCTTTTTCTTTGGGATGAAAAGGTTTATCTATATTATAAGAACTTATAGTCTCAAAAGTAATATTATCAAACACATACTTTTTATCAGGTTCAACAACAAAATCTGCATTTGTATCTTTTAAACATTCAGGTACTATCAATTTAGTTGTTTCTTTACTTATATTTTTTATCGAATCAACATCCCAATGATCATAATGATCATGCGTAATAAAAATATAATCAGCATCATGTATTTGATCTTTTATTAAGTATGGATCAAAATAAATTATTTTATCTGCCGATAGTTTAATTGAAGCATGATGAATAACTTCTATCTTCATAAATCACCCTCCCAAAATAAAAAGGATAGCCCAGGAGTGAATTAACACGGTACCATCCTTTTTTAACTTACTTAAATAACGGCTCAGCACCGGAATTACTTTTATAATTCTACTCTAAAAGTAGTAATAAATAAAATGTTAAGTCATTTGCACCATCCATGACCTCTCTTAATAACTTAGATTATCTATCTTATCCTTTGTCAATGTATTTCTATTTGATAATATAACACTAATTTATTATTTTTTCAAATTTTTTAACAATTTTTTTAAATATCTAAAAGCAATATTATATCTTTCCTTTAAACTATCCCTAATATTTGGAATAATATTATAACTTAATAAAATAATAATAAACCAAATAGTTCCATAAATATTTCCTTTAAACAATTCTATAATTGCACCTATAAATACTACAATTACAAGTATTGTTAATATAAGAGTAACTATTATATTTTTTATATTATTATTTCTACTTTTAGTTTCAAAATCTACTTTTGTTTTATTTAAAATGTTTTCTATATCTGTTTTAAAACTATTATATCTTTCTTCTAATTCATTATTATCTTTAATTGGAATTTTAGTTTTATAAATAACATCTTTCATTGAAACATTTCCATTTTCTTTTATAGTGATATCTAAATAAAGATAATTTTCTATAGGTAAATCTACATAGAAGTATTTATTTATTAGTTTTATTAATTTAATTTGATATTTACTTCCAATAAATGATATTTCATTAATATAACCTTTTATTTCATTATTAGCTTTATTTAAATTCATAAATTCTCCTTTTTATCTTGAATACCAACTACTTGGAACATTAATATGTGATCCTAATCCGTAATAGTTTTGTCCAACACGCATATTTGCATATCTAAACCATTTATTTAAATCACTACAATTGACATCATTTTTATCAAATAAGGCACAATCTACAACTGCTATATGTAAGTGTGGTCCTGTAGAGTTACCTGTTGATCCCATTAAACCAATACTGTCATTTATTGTAACTGGTTTTCCTACATATAATCCACTGGCATATTGGGATAAATGAGCATATTGTGATGTATATTTAACTCCATCAATATTATGTAATATTGTTACTACTTTAGCTCCAGCTGGGTCAGTATAAATACCTGATATCACACCATTAGCAACTGGAAATATATTTTCACTATAAGTCCTAGGACTTGTTATATCATATGCAGCATGTCCATAATGAGGGTATTGAGTAACTTGACCTACTTCTGTTGGAAGATACCAAATTCGTCTTGGTACAGTAGATGAAGCTAAAGAATTAGCTGTAGTTGGAAGTTCAACAGCTTCAACGGATTTAGTTGTTGGTAATGACACTTCTGTAATTTTACCATTATAAGTATTACCAATAAATAAATCCCTTATTACATTTGTTTTCTTTTCTTTATTTGCAACAGAAGCTTGAGCCATATCTTTAATATTAACATATTCATATTCTATTTTATAATTTGAATCATTAATAAATAAATCTTTTGTCTGCAAACCAATAGAAATTAAAAAGAAAGAAAGTGCTAAAATAATTATACATTTACTTTTAATTAAAAAATAGTTATCTTTCATCTCCAACACCCCATCAAACGGGCTTATTATACTAAAAAAATAGGTAATTGTCAAATATATATAAATTGAAATAAATAGTTTTTAATAAATCATCGATGAAAAACTTTCTGATAATCTTTGACAAACCACTCTATATTTTTTTCTTTTGAATTAATTTCATGTGCTCTCGTTTCTATTTCTTTTTTTAATTCTTTCAAATCATTAGAATTTGGAATATTATCATGACATATTTCTAGTGCATGTTCAACAACAATATCAGCGGATCTTCTTAATTCTGAAGTGCAATGACAGTAATGTTCAACTCCTAAGCCATAATTAGAACCAGATGTTGCATACCAACCAGTAGGATATATACCTTGTATTAATTGAAATAAATTTTTATAAATTTTACCTCCATAATTTGAAGATAATTCATTAATTAGTGCTTCCAATTTTTTATCGTTTTCTTCATTTGTTTCATATACTCTATATAAACAAGGATAATTATTATTATAAAAGAACTCAGCAACCTTTGTTCCTGTAAGTAACATACATTGATATACAATATTTTCAGAACCATTTTTTCGAACTCTTAAGCCTGTAGTATCAATTGTATTTTCTTTTATTGAATTATATAAATCTGACCCTTTAGATTTTTTATCAAGGATATCTGTTATTTCTTTAAGATTTGTAATAGTTTCTAGTAGATTACTATTATCTGTTCCATTTTTTAATATATCATCAACTTCATCATAAGTCATTCTTTTATTACTATGAATAATTGATTTTATAAAATCTTCTTTAACAACATTACCACTCTTATCTAATTCAAAATAATAAGTTCGAGCCAGTTTTGGCATTCCTTCTATAAGAGATGCATCTTGTGCTGCAAAAGAATATGGAAAAATTGGAATAATCCTAGAAAAATCATTTTCTTTTACCTGATAAATAGCTGATAAATAAATAGTTTTATCTCTTTTTAAAGCTTCTTTAACAATATCTGACTCATATGAAAAATATCCTAATACTGACGCAATATGTACACCCAATAAATAATTACCATTAGGAAGCATTCTACAAGAAAGTCCATCATCTATTTCAATAGAACTAGATTTATCTATTGTAATAATGTAGTCATTCAAAACTTTTCTATCTAACATTTTCCCTTCTTTTGGTATATGTACAAGTCTTGCTTCTTCAATTATATTATCACTAAAATATACTTGAATATTATATTTAGAAGCAACATCGTAAATATCTCTATTTTTATTATTTAGTTTCATTAATAAATTTAATAACTTTTCTAACCAAACAAGTCCTTCTTTATTTTTCTTAGCTTTCTTTTTAGAATAAGATAATTTATCAATACATTTATTAATATCATTTAAACAATTTTTCTTTTCTTGATTAGATAAAATAAATTTATCTTGATTTATAATAAATGATATTAAATTTAAATAATAAGCTAAGTTTTCCTCATTATAATTTTCAACATTTTCAGTATATTTTTTTATTAAATTTCTAAATAAAGATCTTTCATCTTTATCTTTAACATTTAAAAGAGAAGGCATAAATTTAACACTATATTCGATATATTCAACTTGTTTTAACTCATTTATTAGATATTGCATCAAATCATATTTTTTAGTATCTTTAGTATCAACTAATTCTTCTAATTTATAAAGTTGTCGTCTGATTTTATTAAATTCACTTTTTAGATGTTTAATATTATATATATTCTTATCTTCAAGTTCTATTCTATCTAATTTTTCATCTAGTTTGCCAAGTTTTCTTTCTATAATTTTTCTGTTTAAATTATCACAATTAGTTAAGATTACGCCAAGATATTTAAGTACTTCAACACATCTATCTAAGCTTTTATTATCATCTATCGCATCGACTTCTTCATTTACTAGTTTAAAAATAACATTGGCAGCATTATTCCCATTAGATTTTACAATAGTAGCAAAACGTTCATAATTTATTTTTGCTCCTTTATTATTTAAATAATTTCTTAATGCTTTTTCAATGTTCATTTTACCTATCCCCTTCTATTTTTGCTTACTAGTTCCAAAGTAATTGTTAATTGTTTTATTCGTTCTATTATTCTTCTGGCTTTTAATTTATCAACACCAGATGAAGTAATAGAAAGTGCTTTTTCTAATTCATCTAAAGTTAAATTAGAAGTAAAAAATGTTGGTAAATTGTTTTCCATACGATATTGTAAAATTGGTCCTAATATCTCATCTCTTGACCAGTTACTACAATTCTCTGCTCCAATATCATCTAATAATAACATTGGACTTTTCTTAAGAATATTAAATTTTTCATTATAGTCAGAATTGAAAGATGCCTTTAAATTTCGTAAGAAATCAGGATAATAAACTAAAACACTATTTATACCCTTCTTAGCCATTTCATTAAAAAGAGCTGCTATTAAATAAGTCTTTCCAGAACCAAATGATCCAGTTAAATATATGCCCTTTGGTTTGTCATCATTACCATAAGTATCCATAAATTCTTTAAAATATTTAATAATGGGAAGACGATTTTTATCATCTTTATAAATGTTTTTTAAAGATGCTTCTTTTATTTCTTTAGGCATATCAAATATATCTAAATTCTTTTTATAAGCATTTATTTTATCTTCTTTTATTTTTTTAGGACAGGCATTATAAGAAAAAGAAATAATATTATTATCTTTTATTGGGGTATAAATATAACCTGGTAATTTATTAGGACATGAAGAAAGATCTTTACAATTTTTACAATTTTTCTGTTCCAAATAAGCATCTTCTAAATTTGATGTATAACGCATCAAGATATCTTCTTTTATATTTAAATTATAAACAAAACTTTTAAATTCTTTATCATGACATGCTTCTTGAAATGAATGTGTTAAATCAGTTAAATCATAATCGTTCAAATTAAAATTTTTCTTCATAGAACCACCACTAACTATATTTTACTCTATAAAGTCTAAAAAATCTACTTATAATTTTTTGCGATTTAAATTTTTTAAAATAAATTTATAAATTTTACAATTTATATTAATAAAATCACTAATATATTGATAAATAATAATCTTTTAGCTTTCTTTTTGTATTTGAACCTATATCCACCATTATGTTCATTTGGATGAAATGATTCTCGATATTTTGCCCAAAGAAAAAGTTGTAATGTACAACTTCTTATCTTTTAATATACTCATTATATTGTTTAACAAAATTCTGTAATGATTGAATAAGATTTTCCAATTTTTTTATGTTATTATAATCTCTATATTTACCATTTATTTCTATTTGAATAACATCTACATAGTCTAGTGAGTATATTCCTTGTGTAATTGCACCGCCTTTAAATGGATTGTTATAATTAATATTATTAATGTGATTTTCTGTAAATGCTTCTTCTAATTCTTTTATTGTGGAAAAATCTGCTGACAAATTATTTAATGTTCCAAATTCAACATCAAATTTTCTATCTTTAGATGCGCCATGCAAATCTATAACTAATTTAATATTATTTTCTTTTATTAATCTTCTCATTTCAACATTATATTGATCATAGTTATCTCTATTAGAATCTATTCCTGTATCATTATTCTTAACAATTGCATATGTATTACAATATTTATTTAAATATAGTGCAATCGCTTTAGTATATGGTTCTTTTAATTTAGTACTTCCATCATCACGTAATTGGTACATTGTATGAGGTGCCGAAAATAATATTGGAACGTTGCCTTTTAATATTGTATAATCATCAGATAATTCCATATTTTCTAATTCATTTATTTGTTGTTCAAACATATTACCACTCTCGTATTTATTATATCATAAGAATTTATTATTGACAAAGCTTAGAATGTCACACTGATTCATATTCTCTTACAGCAATTCTATCATCTGAACAATATTCTATTACAAATTTATTTTCTTTTTTACAAATCAATATTCCAATTGTATTATTATTACCTATCTCTTTTATATTTTTATCTATATAATTCATATATTTCTGTACTTGCGAAATATACTCAACTTTAAATTCTGTCACTTTTAGTTCAACTACTACATAACAATTATATTTTATATTAAATAGTAATAAATCAATATAGTAATTCCTATCTCCTATTTTTATTTTATATTCACTCCCTATAAAACTAAACGAGTCACCAAGTTCTTTCATAAATGATTCAATATCTTCTAATATTAGACGATGTAATGCTTTTTCTGTAACCAAGTCTACATTATTTTTGTTTTTAATTAATATAGGATTAGGTACTAAATCTTTTATTTCAACTTTATCCTTTGATATTAATTTCTTTTTAGTAGATTTTGGTAATCTTTCATATTCATTAGATTTAATCTTAAATTCTAATTCTCTAACTGATAAATGGTTATTTATAATAGTTTGAATATAGTAATTCATAGAATCAACTTCTAAATTAAATAATAATCTTAAGTGACTCCATGTTAATTGTGTCCACAACGTGGACACTTTTTCACTTTTGAATATATTTCATTATCTATTATTTTATTTTTTATCTCATTATAATAATTCATATCTTCTTCCTTCCTATGGACCACAAGTCTCTATTTTTAATTTATTATTTTTAATCTTAAACATAATGCTCCCATCTTGGTCTGTTCTATATATCTTTGAATCTTTTAAATTATCCAATACTTCTTTATTCGGATGACCATAACGATTATTCTTACCAATGCTAATTACGGAATATTTAGGATTCATTTTCTTAATAAATTCTTTACTACTACTTGTATTAGAACCATGATGACCTACTTTTAAAACATCAATATTTGATATATCATATACAAAAAAGCACCAATATTGTTCTTTATTCATGCTTCATTTTAAATATATAAATTAAATCATTTCATATTCCCAATCATACAATTTAGCAATATTGTCCCCATACTTAAATATGTGTCCATCATTTTCAATAGAATTAGTACATTTAATTTTACCAACAAATTTCAATTTCACAGGTGTTAAAATCCATAATTCTTCTGTTATAGCAACATCTGGAACTTCGCTTAAATCTGGTTTGTAAACTTGATATTTAGTTATATCATCAACTTCATAAACATAAAAAACTAAGTCTTTGCAATTCTTTGATAGAGCCATTAAACATTTTTCTATTGTTTTACAAAAACATATTCTTTTGTGTATATTATCTTCATATCCATTTTGAGTAAAATAATTATCAGGTATTCTAGGAAATAAAATATTATCATTTATCTCTTCTATACTTATGAAATATAATTTATCATCATATTTAATTCTTTCCAAAGTAATCACCTATAGTTATTATATCATGTATACTTTAAGAAGTAAATTGATGAGAGAAAAACTCATTAGTTTATGATAGAATATTTTTTATTCTTTCTTATAAGAAAGAATAAAAAATCACGTTTGAGTTTGGACAGATTATATCAGGGGTCTTTGAATC
>CACYRE010000043.1 GCA_902776735.1 uncultured Erysipelotrichaceae bacterium
TTGTGACTCACAATATTCTAACTGGTATTATAGATGCTGGAAATCCTGCTAAATAATTAGAAGAATAGAAGAGGATGATTAAATGAAAAATAATAGGTATTATGCAATGAGCGAAGAAGAGTTACTGACTAGATTTAAAAGTAGTAGAGATGGTTTAGATATAAAAGAAGTAACTAGAAGAATAAATAAATATGGAAATAATGAATTACCTAGAAAAGCACCTGATAGTGTCTTAAAAATATTTTTTAGTGAATTATTAGATCCTATTGTTTTACTATTAATAATTGCTGTAATTGCTTCTTTTTTAGTGGGAGAAGTAATAGATGGAATTGCAATTATTTTTATCATATTAGTTGATTTAGTAATTGGTACTTTTCAGGAAAAAACTGCTAATAATACTGCTGAAGCCCTATCTAATTTAATTAAAGAAAAAGTTAAGGTAATAAGATCAGGTAGGGAAGAGTTAATTGATACTACTGGTATTACCATTGGAGATATTATTTTACTAACATCAGGTGATAAAATTTCGGCAGATATTAGAATTCTTTCTTCTAGTAATTTAACAATAAATGAGTCTACTTTAACTGGAGAAAGCTTACCAATAGAAAAAAACTCAAGAGTACTTTCAAATACAGAACTTACTATTAATGAACAAAATAATATGTTATTTGCAGGTACTAGTGTTATAACAGGCAGAGCCATCGGTATTGTAGTTGGTACTAGTTTAAATACTGAAATAGGTAAGATTGCTAATACCATAAATGAAACAAAAGAAGAAAAATCTCCTTTAACTATAAGAGTAGAAGAGTTTTCTAAACATATTAGTTTATTAATAATTATTATTGCTTTTATAATTGCTATATTATTAGTATTTAAAGGACTCCCTTTTAATGAAATATTACTATCAGTTATTGCTTTAGCAGTATCTGCTATGCCAGAAGGATTACCACTTGCACTTACTATGGCCTTAACTATTGCTTCAAGAAATATGGCTAAAAATAAAGTCATTGTGAAAAAATTACATTCAGTTGAGTCCCTTGGAAGCTGTACAGTAATAGCAAGTGATAAGACGGGTACTCTTACGGTTAATGAACAAACTGCTAAAAAAATTTTATTACCTAATAATAATGAATATATAATATCAGGAACGGGTTATAATACTAAAGGAGAAATAATTGGCAAAGATTTAAAATTTGCTAAAGATTTAATAGTTTTAGGTCAAATAAATAATGAAGCTAAATTTACTAAAGATGAAATTATAGGGGATTCTATTGATATAGCATTTCTTGTATTAAGTAAAAAAGCTAAAACTGATATTACTGATATTGAAGTAATAGATAGTATTCCTTATGAATCTAAAAATAAGTATTCAGCTGTTTTTTATAGAAAAGATAATGAAACTTACTGTACGATTAAAGGCTCTCTTGAAGTAGTTTTATCTTTTTGTAATAAGGCTAATCTTACTAAAACTCTAAATAAAAAGCATTTGGAGGAGCAGAATTTATCTTTGGCAAGGGATGGTTATCGAGTAATTGCTCTTGCTAATGGTAAAATAAAAAATAGTAGTAGTTATTGTGAGAAAAATATTAAAAATCTTACTTTTATGGGAATGATTGGTTTTATTGATCCAATTAGGAAAGAAGCTCCAAAAGCTATAAAAAAGTGTCAAAAAGCTGGTATTAAGGTTTTAATGATAACAGGAGATCATCCTTTAACAGCTTTTAAGATTGCAAAAGACTTAAAATTAGTAGATGATTACTCTAAGGTAGCAACAGGCAAAGATTTAGAAAAATATTTGAAAAAAGGAAAAAATGAATTCGATGAATTTGTAAAAAGCAAAATAGTTTATGCTAGAGTAACACCAATTGATAAGTTGAAAATAATAGAATCACTTAAAAGGCAAGATGAATTTGTTGCTGTAACAGGTGATGGGGTAAATGATGCTCCGGCTCTTCAAGCCGCAAATATTGGAATTGCAATGGGTAGTGGAACAGATATTGCAAAAGAAACTTCTAAGATGATTGTCATTGATGATAATTTTACATCTATTGTAAAAGGTATAGAAGAAGGAAGAGCCGCTTACTCAAATATAAGAAAAATTACTTATTTTTTAATTTCTTGTGGTCTTGCAGAAGTACTTTTCTTTTTACTTGCAATTCTATTTGATATGCCAGTTCCATTACTTGCTATTCAACTACTTTGGTTAAATATTGTAACAGACGGCTTACAAGATTTTGCTCTATCTTTCGAGAAAAGTGAGAAAGGTATCATGAATGAAAAACCTAGAAGTCCAAAAGATGATTTATTTGATAGAAATCTACAAGAAGAAGTATTAATTTCAGGAATATCTATTGGTTTAATAGTATTTAGTTTATGGTATTATCTAATAAATATTATAAAAATGGATTTAAGTTTAGCAAGAGCTTATGTCATGATATTAATGATTATAATACAAAATGTTCATGCTTTTAATTGTCGAAGTGAGAAGAATAGTACTTTGTCTATTCCGCTTGGAAGTAATAAAATATTTATTTTTAGTGTTGCCTCTTCTGCAATACTTGGAATAGCTATTTTAGAAATAGATATTTTAAATGACTTTTTAAAGACTAGTTCTATTCCACTAGTACATTTACTTGGGTTATTATGTTTAGGATTTATTATTTTTATAATAATGGAGTTTTATAAAAAAATTAAATATCGTAGTAAATAGAAGTATATGTTATAATACTAGTTAAAGGAAGTGGTTGTTGTGCAAATGCCTACAATAAATTTAGAAGAAATTAATGAAAAAAGAATTATTGATCAAATTAGATGTTTAGGAATTGATATGATCGATAATGCTGGTAGTGGACATCCTGGTATTGTATTGGGAGCTGCGCCAATTATTTATTCTTTATATGCTCATCATATGAATATTGATGTAAAAAACCCTGATTTTTTTAATAGAGATAGATTTATTATGTCAGCAGGACATGGTTCTGCTTTACTTTTTGCTACTCTTTATATGGCTGGTTTTAATATCACTATTGATGATTTAAAAAATTTCCGTAAACTAGGTTCAATAACTCCTGGACATCCTGAATATAAAAAAACACCAGGAGTAGATGCAACCACCGGTCCTTTAGGACAAGGTCTAGCAATGGCAGTTGGCATGGCTATGGCTGAAGCTCATTTAAGAAATAAATTTAAAAGTAAAAAAAATTTAATTGACCATTATACTTACGCTCTTGTAAGTGATGGAGATCTTATGGAAGGGGAGACATATGAAGCAGCTTCTTTGGCAGGTACTTTGAAATTAAATAAATTAATAGTTTTATATGACTCTAATAATATTTGTTTAGATGGGGAAACTAAAAAGACTTTTAATGATAATGTTTCTATGCGTTTTATTGCGACAGGTTGGAATGTTATAACAGTGCCTGATGGTGAAAACTATGTAGAAATAGATAAAGCAATAACTGAAGCCAAAAAAAGCACTGATAAACCAACATTAATAGAAATTAAAACTATAATTGGTAAGTATTCTAAATTAGAAGGAACATCTCTAGTTCATGGAAAACCTCTTTCTAAAGAAGATATTACAAGTATAAAAGAAAAGTTAAATGTTCGAGATATTCCTTTTCAAGTATCACAAAGTGTTGTTGATGAGATGCAAGCTTTAATTGATAATCGTTGTAAAAAGTTATCTGACAAGTTTTTAAAAAATATTGAATCTTTAACAGAAGAAGAAAAAGAAGAATTAAATTTATTTATGAATAATGATAAAACTATTAGTTTAAATGATTTTGTCTATGATATACCTGGGTCTTTAGAAGAGTCACCTAGAGATACTTCTTCTAAAATATTAAATTATATTGTTAACAAAAGCCCTATATTAATTGGAGGTTCAGCAGATTTATTCTCAGCTAATAAAACTTATATTAAAGATGGAGGAGACTTTTCTTCTGACAATTATTTAGGAAAAAATATTTTCTTTGGTGTTAGAGAACAAGCAATGGGAGGAATTGCTAACGGACTTGCCTTATCTGGTTTTAGACCATATGTGTCAACATTTTTAGCTTTTTCTAATTACTTACTTGCTCCAATTAGATTAAGTTGTATGATGAATTTGCCAATTATTTATATATTTACTCATGACTCCATTAGTGTTGGAGCAGATGGACCGACGCATCAACCAGTAGAACAACTACTTGCTATAAGATCAATTCCTAATATGGAAGTATTTCGCCCAGCTGATGCTAATGAAGTAATCGGATCATATAAAACAATTCTATCAAATATTAATTCTCCAGCAGCCATTACTTTATCAAGAAATAAACTACCAATACTTGAAAATACTAAGGCAAACCTAGTTGAAAAAGGTGGCTATATTGTACTTGATACTATGAAAAAACCTGATGGGATTGTTGTAAGCTATGGAGAGGAATTACATGAAGTGTTATTTGCTGCAAAAAACTTACTTACAAAAGGAATAAATGTTAGAGTAGTGTCAATGCCTAATCTAGAAAGATTTTTAAAACAAGATTCAGAATATATAGATTCAGTTTTACCTGTAGAAATAAAGAAAATGGCAGTTGTAGCTGACGTAGATTATGCCTGGAATAAAATAATATTTAATAGCAAAAATATAATATCACTAGATACATTTGGTACTAGTGCATCAAAAGAAGATATTTATCATAGATATGGAATTGATGCAAAAAGCTTAGAAGAAAAAATAGAAAATCTACTAAAATAATACAAAAATAGACTTATCATTTAGTTATTATATAATTGGTGATTAAATGAAAGTCTATTATATTTTTAAATTAAAAGATGAATTTGTTAATTTATATAGTGATACTCCAAGTGTACTTTATAATATTTTAAAAACTATATTTTATTTAGATAAAGAAGAAATAGAATACGGTTATAATTTATTTACTCAGTTGATTATTCCTTTCAATAAAAGCGAATTTGATAAAGAATTATTTATTGATTTACATCAAGATATACCTTACTCTAAAAGAAAAGATACTCATTATATAAATAACTTATATTTAAATGAAGTTAGTAGATTAAATGTAGGTAACTATTATTTGAAATTAGAAGTAGAACAAAATTTCTCTAGTTTCTTTAAAATATTAAATAGAAAAAGTAATAATTTATTTGTGTGTTGTTTTAAGAAAACTGATTTTTTCTTCTTAGAGGATTATTTGCTAGATAAAATATAGTTGTTATTTATTAAATAATTTAGTAAAATATAGGCAAGGAGATGAAATTATGCTACATGATATATTACTAGTAATAGTAGGAATTTTAATTGGTGCAGTTGTTGGCTTCTTTTTAGCAAGATATTTTATGATGAAATATTTAAAGAAAAATCCTCCAATAAATGAGGATATGATTAAGACACTTATGTCACAAATGGGAAGAACACCTAATAAAAAGCAAATTAATCAAATGATGAAAGCAATGGAAAAGTACCAATAAAGGTATTTTTTTATTCTATATAGATATTTATTGATAGTTAAGGATCTAATAAACAAGATAATTATTGTAAAAAATATTACAGATATCTTGCACATACTAGTAATTTAATATTATAAATTATATAATTAAGTAGGTGATTTGATGAAAGACTTTAAAGAAAAACTTAGTTTAGTACCTACTAAACCAGGTAGTTATCAAATGAAAAATAAAGAGGGAGTAATTATCTATGTTGGTAAAGCTAAGAATTTACAAAGAAGACTTAGAAGCTATTTTACTAGAACTGTTACTGGTAAAACCAGAATGTTAGTAGAAGATATAGATGATTTTGAATACATTGTTACCTCCTCAGAATTAGAAAGTTTAATACTTGAAATAACTTTAATAAAAAAATACGATCCCAAATATAATATATTACTTAGAGATGATAAATCTTATCCATATATAGAATTAACTAATGATAAATATCCAGTAGTAAAAATAATTAGAAATGCTAAAAGAAAAAAAATAAAAAATCATTTATATGGACCATATCCTAATGCAGGTGCTGCTAGAAAGACAGTAAATATTATTAATAGAATGTACCCCTTAAGAAAGTGTGATAAATTAAAAAAAGACTTATGTTTATACTATCATATTAATGAATGCCTAGGATATTGTAAGATTGATGTACCTAAAGAAAAAATAAATAAGATGAAAAAAGAAATTATTGCTTTTTTAAAGGGAGATAGTACAATTATTTCTAAAAAAATAGAAGAAGAAATGTTAAAAGCAAGTAATTCTATGAATTATGAAAGAGCACAAGAATTAAAAAATATGTTAGATGATATAAATACAACGCTAAAGAAACAAAAAATTGATCTTAATCATAGTTATAATTTTGATTTAGTTAATTATTATTATGAAAATAATTATTTAGCAATTGAAATATTCTTTATAAGAGATGGATTATTATTTGGTAGACATGATGAAATAGTAGCATCACTTGGAGATTTATCTGAAGAAATAACAGAATATTTAGTTAAATTTTATGATAAAGGTGTACTTCCTCGTGAATTACTAATACCAGAAGAATTAGATGAAAATTTATTAAAAGATTATTTTAAAATTAAAGTTATTAAACCTAAAAAAGGTAAATTGAAGAATTTAGTAGATTTAGCAAGAGAAAATGCTAAAGAACAAATGGATTTAGAAGGTGAAACATTAAAAAGAGATGATGAAGAAAGATTAAAAGCTGAAGAGGAATTAAAAAATTTACTTGGACTTAAAGAGTTAAGAAGAATAGAATCTTTTGAT
>CACYRE010000044.1 GCA_902776735.1 uncultured Erysipelotrichaceae bacterium
AATTCAACAATAAAAGGAGTAATAGATACCTGGTATCAAAATAATCTATCAAGTTACTCAGGATACTTAGCCGATGAAGTATTCTGTAATGATAGAACAATAGCCAGCACTTCAACATATTCATCATCAAATAGTTTTTACTATGCTGGAAGAGAAAGATTATATAATAATGCACCACAATTAACATGTCCTAATTTAGCTCGAGACGGCTTTACCACGACAACCGCAAGTATAGGTAATAAAGCCCTAACTTATCCAATAGGTTTAATCACAGCCGACGAAGTATCACTAGCCGGAGAAGTTGTGGGGTCTGACAAATCTTCATATTATTTATATACAGGACAATGGTACTGGGCGCTTTCGGCTGGCAGTTGGAATTTTGGTAGTGCTTATGGGTTCTCTGTTGCCTCTGATGGCTTCCTTACCCGCAACGGCGTCTACGGTTCGGACGGCGCCCGGCCCGTCGTCAGCCTACGAACTTCTACACTTGTAACTAGCGGGACAGGAACAGAAACGGATCCATATGTAATAGAATAAAATAAAGAACTAAAAATTGTTAATGTTAAAATAAAAACTGATAAAAATGTCAATGTTAAAAGTTTAATAAAATGTCAAAGTAAAAAGTTACGTTTATCCTTTAATAATATTACTTAATATTGCTATTTATTATTTTTTATCATAAACTTATTTTATAAGATAAAGAGCTTTCTTATAAGAATTATTGGAGGTATTTATGAGAAGTGAAAAAAATAATAAGAAGATAACCTTAATAATTGTCTTTTTAGCAGTCGCATTAGTAACATTAACTATTGGATATGCAGTAATGAGTAGTAATTTAAAAGTAGATACAAGTGCTATGGTAACTCCGGCTAGTTGGAAGATTCATTTTATTGATTCTAGTAGTAAGGTAGATGGATCAGCTAATGTAACAGGACTTCCTGAAATAACAGATACAACAGAATTAAGTTATAATTGTACATTAACAAAACCAGGAGATAAGTGTACGGTAAAAGCAACAATTAAAAATGATGGAGATATAAATGCAAAGTTATCATTAATTACAAAACTAGAACCAACTTATACAGGATCAGATGAAGATGTAGCTTTAATGAAAGAAAATACAGTATATCAAGTAAAATATAATAATATAGATTCATCAACAATACTATCTAAGAATCCAACATTATATCCAGGAGTTGAGGCTGAGGTTACAATAGTTTTTGGCTATAAGAAAGATGCAACAACTCTTCCAAGTAGTTCTGTAAATTTTAGTAATATTGGAGTACAATTATTATATGAACAAATAAATACAGAAGATAATAATAATCCACAAGGAGAGTCAGATGATCTTTTATATAGAAGATTAATAGAGGCAGAAGCAAGTGATGAAACATATGCAATGGGTATAAAGGAAATAAGTGCTAAAGGAAATCCTGATTTTTCAAAAAATTCTACAACAGATGATGGAATGTATGCAATGACAGATGACTATGGCACAAGTTATTATTACCGGGGAGCAGTAACTGATAACTGGGTGTCATTTGCTGGATTTTTATGGCGAGTAATAAGAGTAAATGGAGATAATACTGTCAGAATGATTTACTCTGGAACAAAAGATAGTCATACTGGAGAAGGAACACAGATTGGAAACAGTGCCTTTAATTCAACATATAATAGTCCAAAGTACGTAGGTTATATGTATGGAGATAGTGATACAACAGAAAATGAAGCATTAAAAAACAAGAATGACTCAACAATAAAAGGGGTAATAGATAATTGGTATAAAAATAATCTATCAAGTTACTCATCATTAATAGCTGATGAAGTATTCTGTAACGATAGAACCCTAGCAAGTGGGCATACATATTCTACTAATTCATATGGCTTTGTTTATGCAGCAGAAGATAGATTATATATAGATAATAAAAATAAAATAAATAAAAGTCCACAACTAACATGTCCAAACTTAGCAAGAGATGGTTTTACAACAACTACAGCAAGCATCGGAAATAAAGCTCTAACTTATCCAGTAGGATTAATTACGGCCGATGAAGTATCTCTTGCGGGAGGTGCCTGGTACACAGATAATAATTCATATTATTTAAATACTGGAAAATGGTATTGGGCTCTTTCGCCTGGCGACATAGATGCTTATGCTGATGGGCGTGCTTATGCTAATGTTCTCGCTGTTTACTCGGATGGCTATCTGTTCAAAATCTCTGTCTACTACTCTTTTTTCGGTGTGCGGCCGGTCGTCAGCCTAAAAACTTCTACACTTGTAACTAAGGGGGCAGGAACAGAAACGGATCCATATGTAGTTGGATAGAAAAAATACTGTAGAATTTTCGAAAAAACCATTTTTCGAAAACCAATTTTTGAGAAAAATTGGCAATGGTGTTAATGTTAAATGCAACCTTTAGTATGATTTATTGTTAGTAACAAATAAAGGAGCCCTTCATTTGCTTTAATATTGTATCATTTGTATGTATGTCAAGGGTAAAATGAACTATTTGCCCTTGACATACCTTAGTTTTGTGTCTAAAATATAGAAATGTAAGCAAATTTATGTTACTACGAAAAGAGAATGCATTTTTAGAATTTTTTTCTATTCAAAACGTAACCTTTCTTTTGGTAGTATAATTAATAGTGCTTATAGTGATTCAACTATTCTATTTTTTTAATAGACTAGCCGATAAATTTATTTTGTTATATTCAATTTCTTGAATATCTAACTTATCTATGGTCTCCTTGCCATAGATTGTACTGAACATTTTGTATGGGGATACATTGTTCAGTTTTTTTCTTTTATATGAATTAATATGTGACATCATTAAATTAATGTCAGTTTGAGTTAAGTCATAAAAAGATGTTCCTTTAGGTAATATTCTTCTTATTAGCTCATGATTAGCTTCACATGAACCTTTTTCATAAGGACTTGATGGATGACAATAGAATATTTTTGTTCTTTGTTCACCCGTTTCTTTATCAGATTATATTTCACTTGGATTAGAAAATTCACTTCTATTATCAGTTAAAATAATTACAATCATTTCTTTAAATTTATTTATTCCTAAAATCTTTTGTAGATTATTAAAAATGTCAATAACTGATTGAGCATCATTATAGTCTCTAATAAATGCCAACATAAATGAACAATTAACAAAGTGAATAGTTAAAAGAACTTTTCCACCTTTATTGCCTTCTACAGAATCTATTTCAACAACAGGCGTATCAGGATTTTCATCCATGTACTTTTTAAAATCTTCAAAAGTACGATTTTCCAAACAATTCTTATCAACTTTATATATTTTAACATTCTTATGTCTTTTTCTAAGTCTAACTTTTCTAGGTAAATCAATGTTTCTAACTTTCAATAAACCACTGTTAACTAATTTATAGATTTTATTTTCAGAATATATTATTTTATTTTTATTATTAATAACAGCATTATGAATTGATTGACCTTTATCTTTAATTAGTGGAGTTAAAATCTCGTCAAGATTATTTATTTCTTCTTGAGTTATTACAACTCCAGATCTAGATTCCTTTAAACAATCTCTAGCTTCATCATCTGCATATAAAGCATTATAAAATCTTTTAGATAAAGTACATTGACTCTTTTTTTACAACCATTACAAACATAAGAAGAATGATTTAATCTTTCACAAGATAAATCTAAATCTGGATTATTTATTTTATAATTATTCCAAGATGTTGGTTCAGAATATTTTCTATTTCTATCAACTTCTCTTAAAAGAGTAGAATGGCTTCTATTCAATTCTTTAGCAATTTGATTTATGGATTTATTTTGATTTAATCCATCTTCAATATTTTTTCTATCTTCATAAGATAGATGAGAATAATTTGTCATTTTCAATACCTTCTTAATGACAAACAAATTGCTTAAGAAGATATTATATATGTTTCTAAAACTTATTGCACATTAATTGTTCACTTTCAATAAAAATCTACAATCTTTAAAAATATATTAATTTGATATAACACGTTTGACAATAGTTGTCATATTGTGTTATACTCAATCTGTTTGATGCCTCGAGCTCAAACCGCATTGAAAAGGTTTAAACAATTATTTGTGCCTTAAGAGCGAGTCTTAAGTTTTAAAGAAGGAGGTAATTTAATGAACGCTATAATTAAAGTTGGTGGAAAACAATATTACGTGACTGAAGGTAGTGAGATTTTTGCTGAAAAAATTGATGCTAAAGAAGGAGACATTGTTAACTTCAAACAAGTATTAATGCTTGATAGTAAAATAGGTAATCCTTATCTTACAGGTGTTACTGTTCAAGGAGAAGTTCTAAAGAATGGTAAATCTAAAAAAATAAAAGTTTTCAAGTACAAATGTAAAAGTAAATCTAATCGTCTTACTCAAGGTCATAGACAACCTTATACTAAGATTAAGATTACTAAGATTAATGGATAATAATGATTCAAGTACAAGTATATAAAGAAACAAGAAAATATAAGAAAATTTTAATACTTGGACATGCTATGTACGATGATTATGGAAAAGATATTGTATGTAGTGCATGTAGTAGTATTGTAACAACTACAGTTAATGGAATTTTAGCATTAAAAGAAGGTACTCTTGATTATTTAGTGAGTAAAAAAGGTATGACTATTAATATTAAAAGTGATGATCAGATTACTCAAGTATTGATTAATAATATGGTTAGTCTATTAAAAGAGTTGGAAAGCAATTATCCAACTAATATTAAAGTTAATTTTTGTTAAAGTAAGGAGGAGAATTATGAAGTTTTTAAAGTTAGATATACAATTATTTGCTCATCATAAAGGGCAAGGATCAACATCTAATGGTCGTGATTCTATAGGACGTAGACTTGGAGCAAAAGCATCTGATGGTGAGTACGTCACAGCAGGTTCTATTATTTATCGTCAAAGAGGAACTAGAATTTTTCCTGGAACTAATACTCGTCGTGGTAATGATGATAGTATTTATTCAACAATTGATGGTATTGTTAAATTCGAACGTTTAGGAAGAGATAAGAAAAAAGCAAGTGTTTATCCTGTAGCAGAATAATTAGATTTAAGGGGTCCTTTGTGACTCTTTTTTGTTCAAATTGTAATGAAAGGGCTGGTTATATGTTTATAGATGAAGTTATATTAAAAGTTGAAGCAGGAAATGGTGGAGATGGCTGTACAGCTTTTAGAAGAGAAAAATATGTTCCAATGGGTGGACCATATGGTGGTAATGGCGGACATGGCGCTGATATTATTTTTAAGGTAGATGAAGGACTACATACCTTAATTGATCTAAGATATCAAAAAATTATTAAAGGTCCTAAAGGAGAAAATGGTCGTGGTAAAAATCAACATGGTAAAGGAGCTCAACCTTTAATTGTAAAAGTACCACAGGGAACAGTAGTGACTGACTTAGATACAGGTTTAGTAATTGCTGATTTATCAAAAAAAAATCAAGAGGAACTAATTGCTAAAGGTGGTCGAGGTGGTCGAGGTAATACAGCTTTTAAGACACAAACAAATACGGCACCTGATTTTTCGGAAAAAGGAGAAGAAGGTGAAAGAAGAAAAATTAAAGTTGAAGTTAAACTTCTTGCTGATGTTGGACTTGTAGGACTTCCAAGTGTTGGAAAGAGTACTATAATCTCTTGTGTTTCAGCATCTCGCCCAAAAATTGCTGCCTATCATTTTACAACTCTTACACCAAATTTAGGTGTTGTTAAAGCAAGCAATAATAGAAGCTTTGTAATGGCTGATCTTCCTGGATTAATTGAAGGAGCAAGTCTTGGAGAAGGACTTGGTGATAAATTTTTAAAGCATATTGAAAGAACAAGAGTAATTGTTCATGTTGTAGATATGTCCGGCTCCGAGGGAAGAGATCCTTATGAAGATTATTTATTAATTAATAAAGAATTAGAAGCATTTAATAAAGATTTATTAAAAAAGCCTATGATAGTACTAGCTAATAAAATGGATCTTGCTGGAGCAAAAGAAAATTTACAAGAATTTAGAAAAAAAGTAAATTGTGAAATATATGAAGTAAGTGGAGTTCTAAATAAAGGTTTAGATGTCGTAGTAAATCGTCTTGCTGATATTCTAGATACTATTCCATATAATCCACTATATGATGAATCTCAGGTAGAATCACATATTTTATATAAGTTTAAGAAAGAAGAACCATTTACTATTACTAGAGATGATGATGGTACATGGGTAGTTTCTGGTAAAGAAGTTGAAAAAATCTTTAAAATGACTAAGTTTACATCAGATGAAGCAATAAAAAGATTTGCTAAACGTCTACGTCGTATGGGAATAGATGATAAATTAATAAAAATGGGTGCAAAAACAGGAGATTCTGTTCGTATATTAGATTTCTACTTTGATTTTACTGAATAATGATAAGAATTAGTTCATTTAATATAAAAAATGATTATAAAAACTATAATTTAAATAAAACAAAAGAGATTTATAATTACTTAATAAATAATAATATAGATATATTAGGTCTACAAGAAGTATATTCTAAACTAGATATAGATTTAAGAAAGCTACTTAAAAATAATTATAATTATAATGGTAATTATAGATTTCTTCTTATGTTAAATATTATCAATGAAAAAAACCCTATTATTACTAAATATCCTATTCTATTTAATAAAACATATCATATGCCACATTTACCAAGTTTATTAAATAGAATAGTATCTTTAAATATTATTAAATATAAAAATTATAGGATAAGCATTTATAATACTCATTTAGATTATAAATATGAAAGTGTTAAATTAAGACAACTTAAATATCTATATAAACTTATTGAAAAAGATAATAATTTAATAATATTAATGGGAGACTTTAATTTAAAAAATAATAGAGAAATTTTTAATAAATTTTGTTATTTATTGGAAAAAAGAGGAATAAAAAGAGTAGAGTTTAATGATAGAACATTTAAAGAATCAAGATATCATAGAGAAATAGATCATATATTTTTATCTAATGAATTTAAAGTAATTAAATTTGAAATAATTAAAAATTTAGATATAAGTGATCATTATCCAATTATGGTTGATATTGAACTGTAGGTAAATTAGTTATTGATTAAATATTATAATTTATTTGAAATAGGGGATTGCTAGTGATAGAAAGGCTGAATTATTAAAGAAATATTTTGAAGAATATCCAGGGGTTTTTAATAAAGCAGAGCAAAGATATTTGCTAGCTCAGGCTTGGAACTCAAAAACATATTATAATGATGAATTGGTAAGAGAAATATATGATGAATTAGGTTTAATTCCAGAAGAAAATAATATTTATAATAGTTTTATTGATTTATTAGAAGATAATTTTGATTTAGATGGTAAAAATATTATAGAAGTTGGTGGAGGACACATACCACGTCTTTCTAAGAGGCTACTTACTAGTAATGAGAATATTGGAGTTATTAGGGTATATGATCCTAAACTATCTCGTTATGAAAAGAATACTTCAAGATTAAAACTATATCATCATGAATTTACAGAGAATTGTTCTCATATTGAAGGAACTGATTTATTAATTGGATTAATGCCATGTAGTGGTACATATGCATTGGTTAAATCAGCTGTTGATAATGAAAAAGAATTTATGGTAGCTTTATGTGAAGGCGGATATAATGACGATATTTATGATTATGAAGATAAAAAAGAATTATGGCTAGAGTCAATTTTGACACTTGCCAAAAAAAGTGGAAAAATTGGAGTCGATTATGATACTTTAGCTAAATATGATGATGATTACCCAGTAATTTATAGTAAAAAGAGATAATACAATTTAAATTTGTATTCTTTTTCTTTTAAAATTATATTTTATTTTATAAATTAATTTGATATAATTTTCTATAGAATAGAGGTGCAATATGAAGAGTATTAGTTTTTTAGAAAAAAATGGAATTGATATAAATAAGAGCTTAGAAGTATTTGGAGATGTTAATACTTATAATGAAACAATTGGAGAATTTTTAGTTGGTATTCATAGTAAAATTAATAAGTTAATTACTTTTATGCAAAATCGAGATATGAACAATTATACAATTTATGTTCATTCAATGAAAAATGACGCCCAAAGTTTTGGCTTTAATAAACTAGCTGACGTTGCGATAGAACATGAGAAACATAGTAAAATAGGTGATGTTTATTATATCAATAGCCATATTAACGATTTAATAAAAGAAACTAATAATGCTATTACTTTAATTCAGGAATATATGAATGGAGAAGATAGTGTAGAATCATTAAATAGTAATCAAAAAAGCCCAGGAACAGTTTATGACAAAAAAACAATATTAGTAGTAGATGATTCTAATATTGTTAGAAACTTTGTAAAAAGAATATTTAGTGATAAGTATAATGTTGGTACAGCAGAAAATGGAGAAGAAGCTATTAATATCATAAAAGATAATATGAATAACGATAATATAATGACAATTTTACTTGATTTAAATATGCCTAAAGTAGATGGCTTTGCTGTACTTGATTTTATGAAAGAAAATAATTTATTTGAAAAAATACCTGTATCTATTATTTCAGGAGATTCTTCAAAAGAGACAATTGATAAAGCCTTTACTTATAAGATAATTGATATGTTAAGTAAACCATTTAATGAAAGAAGTGTTAAAGCAGTTATTGATAAGACACTTGCTTACAAAGATTTAATTTAAAAGTAACTTATATTACTTTTTATAAATAAAATTATAAAGGTAAAATTTTTTAATACAAATTAGAAAAAATATTTGGAGAAGTAGTTAGAACTAATATTTATTATATTGAAAAGTGTTTTACTAGTAAATATACATATAATGGTGGTTATATGGTATATATTTTGAAGAAGGATTTTTAACTATCTATTAATTATATTTAATTTGTTTCCGATATTTAGGTATTTACAAGTACCAAGTGGTAGAAAATAAATATTTTTAGCTTTTAATTTTATAATTATTTTTTCTGATTTAACATTTTCATATAAATAAAGTATTTTATCATTATTATCTGTGAAGCAAATATCTATTTTTTGACAAAAGAAGTAGGTATTTGCTATTTTCTTTTTGGGTAGTTTAATACCGAAGTTTATTTTTTTTAAGTAAAATTTAAATGATTTAAATCTATCAATGAATTTTGTATATTCTTTTATTTCTATTTTTTTATATCTTATTTTTAAGTACATAATATCACCTAAAAAATATTATAACATATACTTTAAAAGTAATAAAATATATGTTATTATATATAGGAAATGAGGAGGTATAGTTATGAGTGGACATTCAAAATGGGCTACAATTCATAGAAAAAAAGGATTAATTGATGCACAACGTGGAAAAGTTTTTCAAAAATTAACTAAGGAAATTATGGTTGCTGCTAAAGGAGGAAGTCCTGACCCGAGTCAAAATGCGTCACTTCGTTTGGCAGTTGATAAG
>CACYRE010000045.1 GCA_902776735.1 uncultured Erysipelotrichaceae bacterium
TTCTTCTTCTTTTACGATTATTTTTAGATTCACTTTTCTTCATTTCATTTCACTCCTTATTATCTCTTACTTTTATTAATATGTTCCTCGGTAATATCCATATGCATTTTAATCTCTCCACCTAGAAGTTCATTCTTGCACTCTGGATCATCACCTTCAATCCAAACAACAATAGTAAATCGGTCTTTTTCTTTAGGCTTAAAATTTTTTCTTTGTTCTAAAACAGCTATTGACTTAGAAGTAAACTCTTTAGTTCCCTCTTCAGCTTTACCTGTTATAGGGCTTTTCTTGGCATATACAATTCTGTTGCCATTCCTAACAATCATTATTCTGACAGCCTCATCTACTTTTCTTATGGTGTCATCTATATCAACTTCATACCAATAATGAACAGTCTCCTTACCAGCATTTATAACATAGAATGTATAAGCAATATAATTGTCACCATTATGAGCACCTGTAGCTTCAGTATCAATATTTTGAGGTAACCATTTAATAGATATATTATCCATATAATCTATAGTTCCAGCAGCAAGTTCTCTAGTCTTACCACTCATCTTACCATCTTCAGATAAAAATACATTCTTTCTATCAGACAAATTCTTATCAAGATTAACAGTAAATCTTCCACCTTGGTAAACAATATATAAGAATAAATAAATAATAGAAATAAGAATTATAAGTAAAAGAAAAACTATAAAAATTATTTTCTTAAAAAGTTTCTTCTTATAAACTGTTTGAGCTTTTACTTCAACTTCTTTATTCATAATATTCACCACTTCTATATATTATTTCACACGTACTAAACAAATCCACCCTTCCTACTATGTCTATAATAAATTTACCACATTTAAATTTAATTTTCAACATTAAAAATAAATTTTATGTAAATTTAACCACACTAATTATTTCATGAATATTATTCCCTTATTCATTTAATATATACTCTTAATATTAATAACTATTTTACATAAGTATAATAATTATATTAATAAAATATGTTATCTTGATATTTTATCTTTTAATAAATCATTTATATAATCACTTAATTCATTATATTCCTTTTTTCCTAAATCATTTAACAGACTATGGTGTTTTTTCATAATAGCTCCAGAAAAATTCTTTACCATTTCATAATCATTACTATTATCACCTATTACATGTAAATTATTGTAACTTAGATTTTCTATATTTAATAGTCTTTTCAAAGCATTGGCTTTATTAACAGAAAAATTAACAATATTTATATGGTATTTACTAGCATAAACATATACTTTAATATTTTTCTTTATTTTATTGACTATTTCTACTTGTTTATCTTTTTCTGAACAATTTACTACTACTTTAACACAATCATTAATATTATTAGTTTTATTATATCCATCATCTAAATAATAATCATAATTATATTCTTCTAATATATTAATTATTTCTTTTATTAACTCTTTATCCATATAAATAGTATCAATACAATAATCCATATTATTAAATATCTTTGCTCCATCTTCACATATTAGATAGGTATATGGTATATTATATTCATTTAATAATAATTTTACATCAGAATAGTTTCTTCCTGTTATAATACAAAATGAGTTACCAAAAGATACAAATTCTTTTATAGCTTTAATATTTTTAATACTTTTTTCTACATCATCTTCAAAATATATTGTATCATCAAAGTCACTTGCTAATATTTTCATAAAACACCTACCTTTTTTCTATAGTATACAATAATTTGCTTATTATATATAGTTTTTTGTTTAATTTAACAATAATTATTATATAATCTTTTTGGGAGTGATTATATTTGGAAAAATGTATTAATATTAGTGTTTTATGTGATAGCTTTGCTTTTGCTAATAGAATACAAGATTTATTGCTTGAAAAAAAATTAATTGCAGGTTGTCAAATTAGTAAAGTTAATTCTAAATATTGGTGGAAAGGAAAATTAGAAGATATTACTGAATATAAATTAGATTTAAAAACTAGAATATCTTTATATAAAAAAATATATAAAGAAATTAGAAGTATTCATGATTATGAAGTATTTGAATTAAGTTATTATGAAATTAATGGTAATAAAAAGTTTTTAGAATGGATTAATGAAGAAACGAAAAATATTACTAAAATATAAAAGGACTATAAAAAATCTTTTCTATAGTCTTTTTTACATGTGTTTATTATTAGAATTTACATAATTTTTAAGATATTCAATACTTTCAGTTAAAAACATAGAATCACTTCCATCAAAATTTGATATAAAAGCATCAAATATATTACCAGATACCTCGATTTTCTTTCCACTTTCACCTTCATAAAACATTTTAGGAGGATTTAATTGCATTTTTTCATAAAAAACTGCTATTTCTTTTATTATTTCATATTGAAATTCATTGATTTTTCTGGGAAGTTCTATATTTGAATATGTATCTGTTGAAAATTCTATGTAAACAAAGTTTGGATTTCTTAATTCTTCTCCTTCATTATACTTTTCTAATATTTCATCTAGTGAATAAAAGAGAAATTGCATTTTTGAAAAAGTTGGTCCATGGCCATGAGGAGTTTTAGTTTTTCTTCTGCTTTCCAAATAAGCAGCATATAATTGATTTTCAGTTATTATTACAGCTGCTCCATCACACATAAGATAAATTGGTGCTTTTGCATACATTGCTGATAAAGAAAAATTTTCACTTTCATACTTTATCTCTGAAACAATTTCCTCAGGATTTTTCATATTTTCTATAGAATTAAAGTCATCTGCAGCTATTATTTTTTTCTTACTTATTATATCCATTTTAATCACCTAATTATTTTGTTTTAACATATTCGTTTAATGGTTTTATACAATAAATATTATATGGAAACTTGTCTGTTGTTACATATCCTGCAGGAGCATCTATTAACTGAGGTATTCTATTAATAATATTAGCACAAGTTAGTTCTACTGTAGCAGGAGTCTTACATACTAGTGAAGAATTTGGTTCTCCATATAAAGTCCATTCATTTTTATCATATTCTTCTTTAGAATAAACTTTTCCAACACACTCTGTAACAAGTTCAATTCCTTCTTTTGTCTCAGTTGTAACAACAGCTCGCATTCCTGTAGCATTCCCAGCTTTAATAGTCATCCCTAAAGTATCTGAATATAAGTCTTCACTTGAAGTTGTTGGAATACATTTTTGAGTCTGACTTGTAATATGAAGCCCCATTTTAGATGCTAACCAACCATTTTGATTCCACATATATGATGGAGTATATTCCCCACTATAAATTACTTTTTTGATTTCGTCAGATGAGTAATTGTTATATTTACCAATTGTCTTATTAAATTCATCAATCGTTAAACCAGCCCCATGTCCTTCAGCAAGAGCAATTCCATAGTCCTCCACATTATACCAACTAGAACCCTCAATTTTATTAATAGTAAATTGAGCTCCAGCAAAATTAGTAACCATTGTTCCCCAATACAAGTCACAATAACCAACTCCAGTTAGAGTACAATTACCTATTTTTGCTAAAGAGTCTAATTTTTTAGTTAAATCAGGTGAAGAATTCCATGGATACAATGCTTCCTCACAAGTTGTTATTGCATTAATTCCATATTTTGCACAAATTGTGAATATTTGTTCTAATTCTCTAACAGTACTCCTAGTCGCAATTATACAAACATCAGGTTTTAGTTCACCTAGTATTTTATCAGCATCTTTCGCATCACTAATTTTAATACCAGTCACTTTAAAACCATGTTCAATTATTTCAGAAACATCCTTTCCAATAATATCTTTATTTATATCAAAAGCAGCCACCAACTCAGCACCTTTTCCATAAACATATCTCATAAGATATTTACCCATTTTTCCACAACCATATTCAGCTATTCTTATTTTTCTTTTCATAATTCATCTCCCATCCTATTAATTAAAAAACTATTTATTCTTCTTAACTTAAGTATATCATTTAAAAATTTAAAAATAAAGTTTATTATTTCACTTACTTCAATAATTTATTAATCATATTAATTATTAAATATTACAACATTATTTATTAATATTTAACATTTAAATTTAAAAATAATAGTGATAAAATTATTACATATAGTAGGAGGTAGAATAATAAAATTATATATTATAGGAGTTATTTGTTTACTGATAATTATTTAGGGAGTTATTGTTTTTAATAAGTTATTAAGATTAAGTAATAGAAATTATACAAGAAGCATTAGCTTATTCACTAGGTTCAGATTTGCATGAATCATGGAGAGCAACTAGAAAAAAGGAAGATGGTACTTTTGAGCCAAGATGGAAAAAATCAAAGGATGAAACTTGGAATATTATCCATGGTACAGATGATGTTGATATTGCTAATTGCACATTTTCTGAATTACCTGAAAATTGGCAATATGAAAATCTTGAAGCAGCAAAAGTTGCAATCAATTTAGTTTTTGATAGGATTCGTGATGGTATAGAACCTAATAAAGGAGAAATTGAAGAAATGGCATCAAAGGTTCATGCAGCATGGTTAGATAGAAATGATTGGGTATTTAATCCTAATTATGGAAATCCAGCCCTAGCTGTTCCATATTCTAAATTATCAGAAGAAGAAAAAGCTAAAGATAGAGCTCAAGTTATAGCTGGAATTAAAAAAATCAAATCATATTTAAATGGAAAAATTGATATAGATTCAATAATCGAAACATATGGAATTGAATCCAAACAAAAAACATTATAAAAATTTTAAGCTTATGAAAATTTCATAAGCTTTTTAAATAATACAATAATTATCATAATAAATATATTGAAAGTAATAATAATTTTATTAAAGTAATTAAAAGAATAGACTTTAGATTTAGATATACAAAAAATTTAAAGCTAAAATAATGATATGTTAAAATAAAAAAATAGCCAACACATAATTGAATTGACTATATAAATAATTATTACTTTTTTGTATTAATACACACTATTTGACAATTGTCCAGTATTTTTAAGTAAAATCTATTTGTCTGTTGAACCAAAACCTCCAGCTCTCACGCCATCTGCCTTATCATCATCAGCTATTAAATATTTTTGAAATATTCCTTGAGCAATAGCTTCACCCTTTTTTATCTTCACATCATAATCTTTCAAATTAATGCACTGAATAAAAATATGCCCCTCATTATCACTATTGTTATAATAATCACTATCAATTACTCCCATATTATGAGGAAAACTAATTCCTTGTTTCTTTGGTCCAGAACTTCTTGGAACTAGTAATAATACTTCATCATCCATCATATAAGCCTTTAAGCCTGTAGGTATAAGTGTTGGTTTTATACCTAGTTGAAACTTTGGTAAAACTACGTCTTCTGCTGCTTCCAAGTCATAAGCTGCAGACTTTGCTGTCTTTCTAACAGGTATTTTTATATCTTTATCTTTATAGGTACTAACTACCTCAAATCCTCTTCTTTTCATATTTCCCCCTTAATCTGTATTTAAAACAACTTTTCCACTTTTCTTAGTCTTTTTAATATCAATTACTCTTTGATTAGAAGAACCTTTCCATCTAAGAGTCGGATCATGTAACTCATCCACGTATTGACCATCAACCATAACATCAATATAGTTAAATACCTCAGGATCTCTTTTTAAAACATCTTCATATAAGAATCCACTCCAAACCCAAACTGTTTTTTTAGGAAACTTTTCTTTAAATTTTTTAGCTAGTTCAATTGTACCTTCAATATTTTTTGGATGCATTGGTTCCCCTCCTAAAATAGAAAGCCCAGATACTGTTTCTTTGTCAGATAATTCAAGTATTTTATTTATTGTTTCATTGGTAAACTCTTTCCCACTTTTAAAGCTCCAAGTTTCAGGATTAAAACAATTTTTACAATGAAACTCACAACCCTGTAGAAATATTGATACTCTAATACCAGGTCCATTAGAAACATCCATTTTTCTTATTTTATTGTATCTCATATTTACTCCTCATCACTATCATGATTATCTAAGTGAACATATCTTTCTTTAATTTCTTGTGTTCTTCCTTTATTCCAGAAATTTGTTCCAATATATCCGCAAGTACGTCTAGCTACATTTAAAGTATCATGATCTTTATTACCACAATTAGGACAATACCACTCTAAATTATCATCTAATAGAATTTCTCCTGTATAACCACACTTTTGACAATAATCACTCTTAGTATTAAGTTCTGCATACATTATATTATTATAAATAAATTTAATTACTTCCATAACTGTATCAATATTATTTTCTAGATTAGAACACTCTATATATGATATTGCTCCACCTGGTGATAGTCTTTGAAATTCACTTTCTAATTTTAATTTTTCAAAAGGATCAATTTTTTCAAATACTGGAACATGATAACTATTAGTAATATAATCTCTATCTGTAATTCCTTTAATTCTACCAAATCTTTCCCTTAAACATTTTGCAAATTTATATGTTGTAGATTCAATTGGAGTACCATAAACTGAATAATCAATGTCTTCTGCTTCTTTCCATTCCCTACATTTATCATTCATTTTTTGCATAACTTCTAAAGCGAATTCTTTTCCTTTTCCATTATCAGTATGAGAAACACCAGTCATATATTTAACACATTCATAAAGGCCAGCATAGCCTAAAGATATTGTTGAATAGCCATGATGTAGTAATTCATGAATTGACTCACCCTTCTCAAGTCTAGCAAGAGCTCCATGTTGCCATAGAATTGGTGCAACATCACTTGTGACTTTAGATAATCTTTTATGTCTAATTTGAAGTGCTCTGTGACAAAGTTCAAGTCTATCATCAAATATTTTCCAGAATAGTTCCATATCTTTTCCTGAAGTCAAAGCAACATCTGGTAGATTAATTGTTACAACACCTTGATTAAATCTACCATAATATTTTCCTTTACCTTCCACATAATTCTTAGCTTTAGCAATATTACCTAAACTAATAGATCTATCTGGTGTTAAAAATGATCTACATCCCATACAAGGATAACAATCTCCTTCACCATTTTCATTAATCTTTAATTCTTTCATTATTTTTTCAGAAATATAGTCAGGTACCATTCTTTTAGCAGTACATTTTGCAGCAAGTTCTGTTAAATAGTAATATTTTCCTTTAGGATTAATATTATCTTCTTCTAGTACATATAAAAGTTTAGGAAATGCTGGAGTAATATAAACACCCTTTTCATTTTTCATTCCTTGAATTCTTTGTTTTAATACTTCTTCTATTATCATAGCAAGTTCTTCTTTATATTCATCAGTCTCTCCTAAATACATACACACTGATAAGAAAGGAGCTTGTCCATTGGTAGTAGTCATAGAGTTAATTTGATATTGAAATGTTTGTACTCCATCAACTATTTCTTTATGTAAATCTTCTTCTACAAATTTTTTAACTTGAGCAGCAGTTAATTTTCTAGCTTTATATTTTTTTTCATAAAATTCTTTTGATGATCTAACAAATGGAGCTAAATGAGTTAATGTAATAGTTGCTCCTCCATATTGAGATGAACTAACAGCTGTAATTAATTGAGTAGCAATTGTCATTGCAGTTAAAAACCTATGTGGCTTTTCAATCATTACTCCATTAATGTTTGTACCATTTTGCAACATATCATCTAAATTAATTAAATCACAATTATGTAATGCATTTTGAGCAAAATAATCAGCATCATGGAAATGAATAATACCTTCATCATGAGCTTTAACTATATCTTCTGGGAGTAAGAATCTTCTTGTAATATCAGTACTTGTAATACCTGCCAAATAATCTCTTTGAGTTGTTACTACTTTGGCATTCTTATTAGAGTTCTCAGTATTCCAATACTCATTTTCACCATCTATTAATTCTTTAATACTTCTATCAGTAGTATTACTACGTCTTACTAATTCCCTAGTATATCTATAAGTAATATACTCTTTAGCAAGTTCATACTTACCAAGAGCCATCAATCTTTTTTCAATAACATCTTGAATATCTTCAACTAACATTCTTTTCTTATGAAGACCTTCTATATATTTAATAATATTTCTAATTTGAATATCACTAACTCTATCTTCTTCACTAACTTCATTGTTTGCTTTAGTAATAGCTTCTTCAATTTTATCAGGACTATAATCAACAATATGTCCATCTCTTTTTATAACTTTCATAGTCTATCCTCACAATCTTTTTCTAAATTACAAAATCAATTATAAACCAAAAAATAAATTTTGTTTGTTGCAATTGCAACATTTTACATTTTTTGTTAAAATAAACTTTAGAGGTGTAAAAATGACAAAACTTTTTGAAAATATATCAGACAAAAATATCTTGAAATTAAAGAAAATTTTAAAGTCATCTACTCTTTTATATCATAAAGGTGTAAATGTCTTGTCAAATGTAAACTTACAGGACTTTATAGCAATAATTGACACTGGTAGTGTCCAATTAATATATAATGATTATAATGGTAATAGTACTGTATTAGAAGAATTAAATGAAGGTGAATTCTTTGGTAGTCTAACTTTAAATGTTAATTCTGAAGAAATAACTTGTATTACTAAAGAGGAAACAAAAATTACTTTTATCGAATATAATGAAATAACTAATGATGAAATTATTAGAACAGACTTTTATATAATATTTATTAAAAATTTAATTAAAATATTAAATGAACAATTACATAATAAAAATAATAGAATAGAATTATTAACTAAAAGATCTATTCGTGATAAACTCATTGAATATTTTACTCAACTAGCTCAAAAAACTGGTCATAATAAGTTTAAACTTCCTATGACATATACTGATCTTGCTAATTATTTATCAATTGATAGAAGTGCTATGACTAGAGAAATAAAATATTTAAAAAATGAAGGTTTTATAAAAACTAATAATAGAACTATTACTATTTATTTTTAGTTTGACAAGTATTTTTAGTGTACTTATAATTATAATGTATTTGGAGGTATTTAATGAAAAGAGATGTTTTAATAGTAAATGGTATGACTTGTGCAGCTTGTTCTGGTACTGTTGAAAAATATGTTTCAAAACAAAAAGGTGTAAGTTCTGCTATTGTTAATTTAATTCTTGGTACTTTAACAGTTACTTATGATGATAGTTTAAGTCGAGAAGATATTGCTAAATTTATTGAAATGTCTGGTTATAAATATGGTGGAGTTTTTGATCCTAATAAAGATTTAAATACTAATAAAACTAATAATAGATTATTAATTATATTTGGAGTTTTTTTAGCAATATTATTATATCTTTCAATGGGAGGTATGATAGGACTTCCTAGTATTAGTAATATGATAGTTCTTGCTAGTATTACTTGTATATTTTCTATTGCTTATATGATTTATGGTAAAGATATACTTAAGGTTGGATATAAATCTTTATTATTAAAAGATCCTAATATGGATTCTCTTGTCTTAATTGGAGTAGTTGCTAATTTTATATATTCTTTTATTAATTTAATTTTATTATATTTAGGATATCATACTATGAACAATTTATATTTTGAATCAATTTGTACCATAATATATTTTGTAAAACTTGGTGAAGCAATAGAGTCTAGTGGTCGTGATAAAACAAAAGATGCTATTAAGGAAATGGTTACTATGACTCCGAGTATTGCTCATATTTTAGTTGATGGAAAAATTAAAGAGATAAGTATTGATTCTATTAAGAAAGGAGATCTTTTATGTGCTAAAGAAGGAGAGAGAATAGCAGTAGATGGAGTTGTTACTAAAGGAGAAAGTCATGTTGATAATAGTTTTGTCTCAGGTGAGGCAGCTCCTGTAAAAATAAAAAAAGGTTCCAAGGTACTGGCTAGTTCTATAAACTTAGATACTTATATTGAATATAAAGCTGAAAATATTGGACCAAAGAGTACAATATCAGAAATAATTCACATGGTTATGGATAGTTCAAATAATAAAACTACTGTTGAAAAAAAGGCTGATTTATATAGTAGTTATTTTACTAAAGCAATTTTATTAATTTCACTTATTACTTTTTTTATTTATATAATAATTACCAAAGACTTTAATAAATCTTTAACTCACTTTGTCTCAGTCTTAGTAGTAGCTTGTCCATGTGCTTTAGGTCTTGCTTCTCCCCTTGCTCTAATGACCTCTAATAATGCTTCTTTAAAAAATAAAATATTATTAAGAAATAGTATTCCCTTAGAAATAACTAAGAATATTGATACAATTATATTTGATAAAACTGGTACTTTAACTGAAGGTAAAATAACACTAGATAAAATAAATAATTATTCTACAATAAGTGATGAAAATATCTTAGAAATTATCTCTTCTCTTGAACATTTATCAACTCATCCCCTAGCTCGTATATTTGATAAATATAATTATTTAAAAGTAAAAGATTTTAAAAATTCATCTAATGGATTAGAAGGAATAGTTAATTCTACTAAATTTTATATTGGTAATACTAAATATATTGAAAAGTATGTAAAAATAGAAAAAGATAGGGATGCTTCATTTTATCTTGCAAACGAAAAAAATGTTCTAGCAGCAATCTATGTAAAAGATAAAGTAAGAAGGGATGCATCTAAATTAATTAAAGAATTACATAATAAAAATATTAAAACTATAATGTTAACTGGAGATAATGAAGTAGCAGCAAATATTGCTTCTAAAAGTCTTGGAATAGATGAGTATTACTCTTCTCTTATGCCTAAAGATAAAATTGACTTTATCAAAAAAGAAAAGGCAACGCATAAGGTTATGATGGTAGGAGATGGAATAAATGATGCGCCAAGTTTGGAAGAAGCAGATGTCGGAGTTAGTTTATCAAACTCTACTTCTATGGCATTAACAAACTTATTGAGATAAGTAATAGAACTGTTAAGATAATAAATGAAAACTTAATTTGGGCCTTTTTCTATAATGCTTTGATGATACCAATTGCATGTGGCTTAACTAAAATTAATTTAAGTCCATCTATTAGTAGTATTGCTATGTGTATGTCTTCACTATCTGTTGTACTAAATAGTTTAAGATTAAAAAAAGGAGGAAAATAAAATGTTTTTTAAGAAGAAAGATGAAAATACTAAAAATATTAAAATAGAAGGAATGAAATGTGAAAACTGTGTAAAACATGTAAATAATGCTTTATCTAGTATCAATGGAGTAACTAGTTGTAAAGTTTCACTAAAAACAAATTCTGCATCTATTAAAACTAATAAAGAAATAAATAATGAAATAATTAATAAAGCGATAGAAGATGCTGGATATAAAGTTATTTCTATAGACTAAAAGATTGCGAAATAGCAATCTTTTTTATTCTTTAATTTCAATCTCTTTAGATATTCCTTTACCAGTATTAGGTTTAACAAAAGTTGAATAGGAAAAGTCTATTAAGAATAAAATAATTAAAACTACTGAGATAATTCTTTTTATATTAATATTCCATGTATTAAATATATTATCAAGTACCGGAGCAAAAACATAAGTAAAACCACATCCTCCAAGTCCAAAAACAATTAATCCTTCTAGACAGATTCTTCCATCTAAATTAAGAAAATATCCTGAATAGTCCCAATATTTTAAATGTTTAAATGTTTCTAAATACCAAGCACCAGTATATTCTATGATACCACATAGTATAACTGATGTTAAAAACATAAGTACTGGATGAGATCTAAATCTTTTTAAGAAGAAAAGTATTGAAACTCCACCTATTCCATATATTGGTAACCAAGGTCCATATAAAGTTCCACGATTTACAAAAACGCCATTATTTACTAAATGTAGTAATACTTCCCACAACCAACCAGTAAAACTAAAAGTAAAAAATAATAATATATAAGTATTAAGACTATAATCTTTATTAAAATCTATTAAAGTAATAGTCTTTTTCTTTATAACTTCTGGATATTCTTCATCTACTCTTTTCTTTATAAATAATTTATTATCATTAAGTAATTCTTTATTAGATAACTCTCTATATTTATTTTCTCTTACATGAGCATAAAACTCACTATATAAAGCTTCAGTATAGACATTAGTATAAAATATATTAAATAAATTAAAAGTAAATAAACCTAGTATTTTCCAACCTATTAAATATAAATCTAATTTAAATAAATTTAACTTATTACCATTCATTAAATCTTTACTTAGTCTAAAAGCATCTTTTCTTTTTATATTAGGATTTTCTGCTAATATGTAAGGTATCATAGAATATTCATAATATTTAATAGGAAAACCTATTATTGTAAATGACCAAAGTAATAATTTTAAATCTTTAATTAACAGAATAATAGCTAATCTAAAATTTTCTCCTGATCTATACGGAAAAAGCAATCTATCTATATTAGTTTTTAAATATCTTCTCTCTTCTAAGAAATATCTATTACTACCAATTTTTAAAACCATAAGAAAGAATACTCTAAATAATATTAATATAATATTTGAAATAAGTATTATAATCGCAACAGATAAATTACCCCCTAAAAACATATTAATGCCATTTAACAAACTAAATAAAACAGATCTAGTAGAAGCCACTTCATTAACAAATACTGATAATACTCCCCTCGTATATTTATGAGATATATCTTCATCCTCCTTCTCTTCTTTCTTACTCTTACCAAGTAATTCATCTAAGACCTCACTATTACTTTTAACATTATAACTATCTACTGTTTTAACATTATCTTTATTAGTTAAATCTATACTTAATATATTCTTAGTAGAAAAATTTATTACTCCAGAAAGTAATATAGTACAAATAAATACAACAATTAAATTTCTAAAATAATTATGTTTAAAATTCTTTTTAGCTTCACTCTTTATTTTACCTAAATCCATATACTTCACCTATTAATATTATAAAATATTATAACTTCTAGTCAAATTATTTCCAATTAAATTAAGTATTTTGTATTTTAACTTTATAGATAATTGATATATAATAAAGTCGGTGATGACTATATGAATGAAGAAATAAAAGGATTAACTACAGAAGAAGTAAAGACAAGAATTAAAAGTAATAAGACTAATATTGTAACGGTTGATACTGAAGATAGTATTAAAGATATAATTTATAAGAATATTTTTACTTATTTTAACTTAATATTTTTAATCTTATCAATACTTTTAGTATTTGCTGGATCACTACGAAATTTATCTTTTTTACCAATAATTATTATTAATATTTTAATTGGTATCGTTCAACAAATTAAATCTAAATTAACTTTAGATAAATTATCTTTACTTGATAAAACAAAATATACGGTAATTAGAGATGGAAAAGAAGTAATAGTAAATTCTGATGAGTTAGTACTTGATGATTATGTAGTAATTGCTTCTGGTAATCAAATACCTGCTGATGCGATTATTGTTTCTGGCAATATTTCAGTAAATGAGTCGCTACTTACTGGAGAAGCTGATGAAATAGAAAAAGCTAAAGATGAAAAATTAATGTCTGGAAGTTTTTGTGTATCAGGTAAGGCTATTATTAAATTAACTGCTGTTGGGGATGATTCTTATTCAGCTAAAATTATGAAAGATTCTAAAAAAATAAAAGAAGCTAAATCTGAGATGATATCATCAATTGATAATATTGTAAAAATTGCTGGTATTAGTATTATTCCTATTGGAATACTTTTATTTATAGAATCATTTATCATAAATGGTAATAGTTATAAAACAAGTGTTGTATCCATGGTTTCAGCAGTTATTGGTATGATACCAGAAGGTTTATATTTACTAACTACAGTTGCTCTTGCCTTAAGTGCCATGCGTCTTGCTAGAAAGAAAGTACTATTACATGATATGAAAAGTATTGAGTCCCTTGCTCGAGTAGATGTTTTATGTGTTGATAAAACTGGAACTATTACTAATAATAAAATGAGTGTTACTAATATTTATGATAAAAATAAGAAAATAATTGATATAGAAGATAAAAATGTTCAAATATTAAATAATTATATTAATACTATTGAAGATAATAATATTACTATGCAAGCATTAAAGGATTATTTAAAAAAAGGAACTAATGAAAAATTAAATTATTTAGAAAAAGAAGATTTTAATTCTAAAAATAAATATTCTTATATTAAAGTAAATGATAAATTAACTTATAAGTTAGGAGCTCCAGAAATATTATTAAAAGATGATTTTGCAAGTTATGAAAATTTTATAAATACTTTAGCAAGCACTGGAGAAAGAGTTTTATCTTTAGTAGAAATTAAAAATAGTAAGACATATCCTATATTATTTGTATCTTTAAAAAATGAAATTAGAAAGAATGCTAAAGAAATATTTAGTTATTTTAATGAACAAGGAGTAGAAATTAGAGTA
>CACYRE010000046.1 GCA_902776735.1 uncultured Erysipelotrichaceae bacterium
ACTTGAGTTCCTTTTTCTTCACTCATTATCCATCCTTGTAAGTTTAATGTATTTGAAAAACTTTCCCCATTATTAAATGGCTTTTCTACATATAACCATACTTTTTCTTCTGCATTTACGTTTATAGAAACAAATGAAACTATACAAATAAAAATTGTAAATATAAATAATTTAATTTTTTTATTCATAAGAATTCTCCTATTAATTATTCTAATTAAATTATATATTATTACAGTTCTAAATTCAAATAAAATATATGAAAATAATCTTAGTGCAAATGGAAATAATCTTAGTTTCTTTTATGTTCTATTTTTTTAATTAGTCTTATTTTTATTTAATATATATTGGTAGCTATCTAAACACATATTATCAAGTGTATATTCTGCTTTCCATCCTAATTCTTTTTCTGCTTTAGAAGGATCTGCATAACATGCTGCGATATCTCCTGCACGGCGTGGTGCAATAACATAAGGCACTTTAACATTATTTACTTTTTCAAATGTCTTAACAATATCTAAAACACTATAACCATAACCTGTACCTAAGTTATAAATGTTTAATCCAGGCCCTTTACCGGCTTTCTCCAAAGCTTTAATATGACCTTTAGTAAGGTCGACTACATGAATATAGTCTCTTACTCCTGTTCCATCAGGAGTATCATAATCATCTCCAAATATGCTTAAGTGATCAAGCTCACCATCTGCAACTCTAACAATATATGGCATTAAGTTATTTGGTATTCCATTAGGATTTTCTCCAAGTAGATAACTCTTATGAGAACCAATTGGATTAAAGTATCTTAATAATATTATACTCATAGAATTATCACTTTTATAAACATCAGTTAATATTCTTTCAATCATTATCTTTGTTTCACCATAAGGATTAGTTGCATCTCCTGTCTTACAATCTTCTGTAAGTGGTAGTTTTTCAGGAGTTCCATATACAGTTGCACTACTACTGAATATAAACTTTTTTACATTATATTTCTTCATTAATTCAAGTAGTGTTAATGTAGAGTCTAGATTATTTCTATAATACATTATAGATTTTTCAACACTTTCTCCTACTGCTTTATATCCTGCTAGAATATTTGTTTCAAATGAATAAGTTTTAGATTCTCTCTTTTTATAATCTTTAATACCAATGTTAATCATACCATCTAATAGTTTAGAATAGCTCTTCCCTTTTGGTTCCCATAGATAGAATGAAAGTAATCCAGGTATTAAGTTTATTTCATTAATATATACTTTCTTAGTTTTATCATCAATTAAGAAATCAATTCTTGCATTACCAGAAGAACCTAATGCCTTAAATACACGTATTGCATCCATCAGATACGTCAGTCTTAGTTATTTCTAACTTAGATAATCTATCATCTTTCATCTTAGATTTAGTTACTTTTCCATTAGAAATTTCAAAATACATCTTTTCAGTATTTACTAAATAATTCTTAGGTGCCTCTTTTTCAACTATATAATATTTACCTTCTGGTAATTTAGTAATAACAATTTTACCATCTTTATCTGTCTTACAAGAAAATACTAATTTATTACCATTTGTATAGATTTCAATCTTAGTATTTGGAAGTGTTTCAGATTCACTAAAATCAGTTTTAGTAAATTCTAAATCACCTTTCTTTAAATAGTTAATTAAAGTAGTTTTATAAGTAATTACTGGTGTATATTGATCTTTAATTTTAGTTCTATTTCATGTTTAGTAGTATCTAAAATATAATCGTTTAATGTTTCAGTTTCTTGTAAATAATATTTACCTAAATATAAATCTTTAAATGCTATTTTACCTTCGGCACTCGTTTCATCACATTTAATTTTAGAACCTTTTTTGTAGATAGTTTTACCATTAAAAGTAATATTACCGTTTGCATATAAGCAATACTTAATACCCTCTTTAACTTCATCAGTATTGTAAACATAACCTTTATCAGTTAATTCTACACCTTCTAACTTCTTATCTATTTAAATAGTTCCAGTTACTCTTTTATTTGGGAAATTAGTATCAAATATAATTCCATATTTAGAATCAGTTCTTAGTTTTGAATCTTCTCCAATATAGAAGTCATGTGATTCTTTATTCCAAGTGTAACCATCTATTACTTGATCTACTTCTTCTAGTTTATATTTACCAGATGTAAGTTCAAATGGTGTAATAAATTCACCTTCATTATCAGTTTCATATACACAGTTTTCAGCTTTAGGATATGAAGTACTTTGACATACATAATCATTAGTTTTATAAGAATAAATCTTAAACTTTATTCCTTTTCTTTTAATAACTTCTTTAGTATCAGCATCTACTTTAACTACTCTTAATTTAGAAGTTATTTCTTTATTTGCTAATGTTTTATAAATAATTTTACCATTTTCGGATACATTAACATTTATATTCTTAACTTTTTCATGATCTTTAGAAGTTGTTAATTGTTTAAAAGTATAATGACCATATGGTAAAACAATACTTATCATACCATCAGAATTAGTAGTAAGTTTCTTAATAAGCTTATTATCTTTATCATATACTCCAAATTTAACTCCTTTCTCTGGTGTCATAATACCAGTTTTATTATTTGCATATACTTTAGTAAATACAAATTTGTTTTTTATTACTTTCTCATATACTTGGATTTCAGGATTAAGATTTTCTAATGTTATATCAAAATAATATTTTTCATTATTTAAATTATAACCAGTAGATGGTTTTAATTCTTGTAAATAGAACTTACCTAAACTTGGAAGATAATCAGATTTAACTATTCCATCTTCTTTATAGATTCCATAAACTGCTCCCCTTAATGTTGCTTCACCTTGAGGAATAGATTCCATTGTATCTACATCTGTCTTATGTGGTGTAATAGTACAATAGTGTAGTTTCTTCTTACTGGGTCTAAATCTCCAGCTTGTACTACATTTTGAGAATCAGTAGCATAATATAATTTAACATTTCTTTTAAATCTATTAACACTATTAGATAAAGTGAACGATAAATTACCAACATTAGTAGCTGTTATTGAAACATTGTTTCCATTCTTACTAACTCTACCATTTGTTACGTTTTCAATATTAAATTTATTTAATACATTATTTGAATCACTTACTGTGATTGTATTTCCTATTACAATTTCACTTGGTACATTAAGATTGGATGTTGTGTAATGACTATTTGCAAGTGCTAGAATTTCATTCATTTCATTTCTTAAAATATTATCATTTCTTGATCCATGAAGCAAACTTGTAAAATAACTTTGAGTATTAGGATCAGCATATTGCCAAATTAACATTTGTGTTGCTGGATATCATCTTGTATCTGTATGATTGTATCCATTTTCATTATATCCATATCCATAATAAGAAATTCTCTCTATCATACTCCAGTTAGCTTGTGAAATACTAGCAACTTGAACCATATCTTGCGATGTAACTTGATAAGTTGCATCTTTTTTTATTCTTGTAAATGGTTGTACGCAATAAACCCAATCACCATTAGATTGTTTAACAATCCACCTAACTTGTTCCCATAATTCATGACCTGGTTTTGTATGCATATAGTAATAAGGTCCTTGTATATAAGAACCTGCTTTTGTTTTATCTGTTTCAGCATTAACTTTAGTAATACCTAATAAAGAAACTACTGCCATAATTAGTAGCAAGAAAACATTTCTTATTCTTTTCAATAAAAAAGAACCTTTTCGGATTCTCATATAATATTTAATTTAACTTTGTTGTATCAAACATAACTCCTAGATATTTACCAGATAAACTAGTAACATCTCGGCATGTGTAACTTACCTCACCATCTAAATAAGGTTTATAATTATCACCATAATTAGCACATTCTTCCATAGTTTTAAAATCAACTCTCATCCAGTCAGATCTTGGTTGATTTTCATATCTATCTTGAGTCATCCTAACTGTTCCCATATAGGAACTTCTTTAGGTTTAGTTACTTGAGTGTTATTATTTTGAACTGTTTGTTCTTTAACTGGTTGTTTAGTAGTATTATTTGCAGTATTATTTTTTAATTGAGTATTATTATTTGAACTTGCTTTATTTGAATTACTAGAAACATTAGAAGTATTAGAAGTATGAGTATTTTCTTTAACTTTAGTTGTTTTCTTTTCATCTTTATTAGAACTTTCTTTTTCTACTTTCTTAGGTATCTTATCTTTATCTAATTCTTTAACTTCAACATCAGCTACTTTAATATCTTTTTTCATATCTTTTTTAGTAAATATAACTCCAACAACACCACAAACAATAACTACAAGAATCAAAGATGATAATATAATTTTCTTTTTCATAAATATCGCTCCTCTTTGATAATATTTATATATTAATAATTAATTATTTAAAAATGTGTAAATTATCTTTCATCATGATCATCATTCAGCCAATCGTAATCTAAAATATCATCACTAATAGTTTATTCTTTAGGTTTAAGAAGTTGATTTATATTAGAGTCCATTGATGCTTTAAAATATCCAAATTTATTTTGAATAGGATTAAAATCTTCATCTTCAAAATTTCTTTCTTTTACTTTTGATACAATATAACTTGCGATTGTAGTTAAATCAATATATGAATAATCATCACTCAAATACTTATTAAATAAATTATCATAATTACTTATGTCATATTCATATTCGTTTATATATCCCTTATCTATTAGCAGATTAGTTAGAAAATTATGTTCTTCTCTTTTAAAAAATGGATTTAAATTTTCTTTATCTAATTTATCTTTATTTATATTAGTATTTATTATATCGACACCTTCTCGGTCGACCGATTCACGGTCTACCCTTTGGGGTATGACGGATGAATTTCTTTGTTTTTCAATGGTTATGGTTTTAGAAAAATAATATATCCAATCCCAGTAACCTTTATTATCTTTAGTCATTACTCTATTTAAATATCCCAAAGAACCTAATTTTTTAATTATAGAACTTATTGCTTTTCTACCTTCTGATAGTTCTGCTTGAAAGTTTTTAAAATTAAATTTCCAGTTATCTGGTTTAGATAACATAAATAGTAAAAATCCTTTACAAGAACAATCTGCTCTTTTATCATTTATTATTGTATTATCAATTGTGGTATATTTTCTTTCTTTAACTTTTCTTAATATTGGCATATATAAATCTCCCTTCGTGCCAAAATAAAAGAACGACGCATCATCGCTCTAAATCTTTGTATCTGTGTTTTGTATAGAAATCTAACGACTTTATAACATAATCTTTAATCTCATTATCTCTAATATTGTTAGGTAAAACTTCTTTAAGTCTTTTCTCATTAAACCTAATTTTAGGTTTTTGATTAGCTTTTTCTTCTTCAAGTATACTTTCCATCTTATATGCTGTTAGGTTACCTTCTTGACTTAACTTTTTTAATTTAATTGCTTGTGCTAAACTTGGTGTTACTAAATTATAATCAATTAATTCCTTTAAATCTTCCTGTTCTTCTTTAGATAAATTAGTTCTTTTATCATACATAGTAAGTACAATGCCACCAACTTTCAATTCTTTATTAACTCTTTTTTGAATTTGCATTATAGAAGATAAAATACTATTCATACCTTTATCAGCTAAAAATTGAGAATCAATTGGAATAATTACTTTATTAGCACATTCAAAAGCATTAACTGTAATCATATTAAGGCTTGGACTAGTATCAATTAAAATATAATCATATTTATCTTTAACTGTATCAATTATATTTTTTAATACTTCTTCTCTTTTAGATGAATTAACTAATTTATAATCCATTGGTGCTAGTTCAAGATTAGATGGAATTATATCTACTCCTTCATCATGATGAAGCATTGCTTTACTTGTATTTAATTCATTTGATGTAATAACATCATCCATTAAACCTTTAATAGTATATGGAAAATCATTTATATTTTGCCATCCCATACTAGTCGCTAAATTACCTTGAGAATCAGTATCTATTAATAATACTTTTTTACCTCTTTTAGAAAGTGCTACTCCTAAATTAATTGTTGTAGTAGTTTTACCTACTCCACCTTTTTGATTAGCAATTACTATTACTTCACTTTTCATAAGTCTTCCTCCTCTCTTTAAACTTTGCTAGTATTTAAACTAGCATGTATAATCAACAAAAAAAGAACCACTTTATTGTAATTCTTAATTCTTTTATTTAGTTAATTCTTTTAATTTTTTCTTTTCTTCTTCTAATTTTTGTCTATCCATATCTACTATATTCTTAGGTGCTTTATTTACATAGTTTGGATTAGATAATAGTTTTTCTCTTCTAAGAATTGAAGCTTTTAATCCTTCTATTTGTGCTTCCATTAGTTTTTTATCTGTTTCTGTTTCTACTTTATCAAAGAATATAGTTGCTTTTACTCTATTAGAGAATACTTTATATGCTTTTGCTCCTGTTGGTTTAACAACTAAACTATCATCAAGTTTAAGCATTTTAACTATTAAATTATTATCATCTGTTGTATCAAACATAACTTTTAAATCCTTAGTCATATTATTTTCTGCTTTAACATTTCTAAATTTCTTAATAAAATCTACTGCATCATCTACAGCTTTTTCTTCTTCCTCAAATATTAATTTCTTAGTATACTTTGGATACTCTGATATCATACCAGTTAAAACAAAACATAGTACTGATTTAGTAGTTTCATCATCTATTGAATATTTCGCCATTTCTATATAATAGTCACAGAAATAATTCCACGTAAAGTCATAAATTGTATTACCAGCATTATTAAATTCAAATTTATCCATATATTTTTTTACATCATGAATAGTTTTTTCATACTTAGTTAAAATCCATTTATCTTCATTTTTTAAATTAGATAAATTAATTTCTTTTAAGTTTTCAATATTCATTAATGTAAAACGTGAAGCATTCCATATTTTATTTATAAAATTCCACGAAGGGCATCTGCTCCATATTCTTCAATCATATCAAATGGATCTATTCCATTTCCTAAACTTTTAGAGAATTTTCTTCCTTGTTTATCGCGAATAAGTCCATGTATCAAACAATATTCAAAAGGTCTAGACCCTAGTAATTCTTCTCCTTGAAAAGTCATACGATTAACCCAAAATGGAATAATATCATAACCAGTTACTAGAACATTATTAGGATAATATCTCTTTAATAAATCTGTATTATCTGGCCAACCTAAGGTTGCAAAAGGCCATAGAGCTGATGAAAACCAAGTGTCAAGTACATCTGTATCTTGCCTCCAGCCTTCACCTTTTGGTGCCTCCATTCCAACATATACTTCATCCCCCTTATACCAAGCAGGAATTCTATGACCCCACCACAACTGACGAGATATACACCAGTCATATGTAATCTCCATCCAATGATTCATTGTCTTTTCATAACGACTAGGTACAAAATGAACCTTTGTTTTAGTATCCTTTTGATTAGCAAGTACCTTATCAGCTACCATAACTCCAGTTCTCTCACTATGACCAACTTCATGAACAATTGGTTCCTCTTTTAATAAAAGACCTAATTCTTTTAAATCTTTAAGTACTTCTTCACGACACTCTTCACGAGACATACCTTGATACTTCTTAGGAACATTTTCATTCATTGTTGCATCATCATTCATAATTTGAATTCTTTCTAAATTATGTCTATTACCTACTTCAAAGTCATTAGGGTCATGTGCCGGAGTAATTTTAACAGCACCTGTTCCTTTAGTCATATCAGCATGTTCGTCAGTGATAACAGGTATTTTTTTATTCATAATTGGTAAAATTACATTCTTACCAACAAAGTCTTTATATCTTTCATCTTTTTCATTAACCGCAACCGCCGTATCACCAAACAAAGTTTCAGGACGAGTAGTCGCAACATCAATATATAAATCACTATCTTCTAATTTATATTTCAAATGATAAAAAGCACTTTTTTCTTCACTATAAATTACTTCTTCATTAGATAAAGCCGTCTTGGCAACAGGATCCCAGTTTATTATTTTTTCTCCTC
>CACYRE010000047.1 GCA_902776735.1 uncultured Erysipelotrichaceae bacterium
ATTCTATTTTTCAATATATTCTAAACTTATATCTGGTTTAATAGATAGTTTTATTATTTTTTCTGCAGATTTATCTAATCTTCTATATTTTACTCCACAGGTATCAAATATTTTTTTAGAAACAATATTTTCATCTGTTCCATTATATTTATCAGATAAATATATTACTTCACTGATACCAGCTTGAACTATACCTTTAGCACACTCATTGCAAGGAAATAAATCAACATAGATTCTGGCTCCTTTTAAATCTTTTCTACTTCCTAAATAATTATTAATAGCATTTGCTTCTGCGTGACATACATACATATATTTTGTTTCTATGTCTTTTCCTTCTCTATTCCAAGGAAAAATATCATCATTATAATTATTTGGAGCTCCATTATAACCAATTGATAAAATTCTATTGTCATCACTTACTATACAAGCTCCAACTTGGGTATTAGGATCTTTACTCCTACCTGCAGCAAGTTTAGCAATTCCCATAAAAAAAGCATCCCAAGATAAATAATTTTTTCTTTTATTACCTAAAATTTTATTTTCCATAAACACTCCTTAAACATTTTTTACTTATTTTACAAAAATTATTTATACTTGACAAGTAGTAAAAAAAAAGTTATATTTTACTCATAAGTGCGATGACGGGTGTGGAATACCTAGAGCAGTATAATATTAAGAGATTCTTCTAGAATAAGTAAGTTGGAACCGCGGATTATATCCGTACTTACATAAATTCTAGAAGTTTTCTTTTTTAGGGAGTGATAATATTAAAATATTTATAGGTTGCTCATCCCATATTGATATAGATAATAAATATATGAGCGATGCCGACTACATTAGCAAAAGTCTTGCTAATAAGGGATATGACCTAATAATAGGTGGAGTAAATGATAAAGGTATGTTTGGAAAGATTATAAATAATTTTAAATCTCGTAAAATATATTTATATACTTTAAAACTATATAATGAAGAAGTAGGTAAAAGTATTAACTGTAGATATTTAGATACTACATTTGATAGAACAAAAGAGATTTTTAAAAATAGCGATAAAATATTATTTTTACCAGGTGGTACTGGGAGTCTTTCTGAAATACTTAGTATGTTAGAAGAAAAAAGAACAATAAACTCAGATAAAGAAATAATTATATATAATCAAGATGGTTATTATTACGATTTAATCAAATTTATTACTAAACTTATTAAGAATAAATTTAATGATATAAGTATTTTAAATTATATTAAGATATTTAATGATAAAGATGATTTAATAAAATATTTGGAGGTATAATATGGAAAAGATAGATATGGAAAAATTAGTTAATTATTGTAAACAATATGGATTTATTTTTCAAGGCAGTGAAATATATGGAGGACTTTCTAATACTTGGGATTATGGACCGCTTGGAGTTGAATTAAAAAATAATATTAGAAAGTCTTGGTGGGATAGATTTATTAAAAATGATCCTAATAATTATGGACTTGATAGTGCAATTTTGATGAATCCAGAGGTTTGGGTAGCATCAGGTCATGTATCATCATTTACAGACCCTTTGATTGATTGTAAAAAGTGTAAAAGTAGGTTTAGAGCTGATAAGTTAATTGAAGATTTTACTAAAGGACAAGAAACAGGAGATGGCTGGAGTAATGAAAAGCTAGAAGAATTTATCAAAGATAATAAAATAGTTTGTCCTAAATGTGGGAGCCTAGATTACACTCATATTCGTAAATTTAATTTGCTATTTGAAACTCATCAAGGTGTAACAGATGATGCTAAAAGTACTGTATATTTAAGAGGAGAAACTGCTCAAGGAATATTTGTAAACTTTCAAAATGTACAAAGAACAATGCGAGCAAAATTACCTTTTGGTATAGGACAAACTGGTAAGAGTTTTAGAAATGAAATAACTCCAGGTAATTTTACTTTTAGAACTCGTGAATTCGAACAAATGGAATTAGAATTTTTCTGTAAACCAGATTCTGATTTAGAATGGTTTAAATATTGGAAAAATAATTGTATGAATTTCTTATTTGATTTAGGGATTTCAAAAGATAATTTGCGTTTTAGAGATCATGCTAAAGAAGAATTATCATTCTATAGTAAAGCAACAACTGATATTGAATATAAATTTCCATTTGGTTGGGGAGAATTATGGGGAATAGCTGATAGAACAGACTATGACTTGGGAGTTCATATGAAACATTCTGGAGTTGATTTAAGATATTTAGATCCTGATACTAATGAAAAATATTTGCCATTTGTTATTGAACCTAGTGTTGGTCTTGATAGACTTGTTTTAACAGTATTAAGTGATGCTTATAAAATAGAAGAATTAGAAAATGATACAAGAGAAGTTTTAAAAATATCTCCAGCTCTTGCTCCATATAAAGTTAGTGTTTTGCCACTTGCTAAAAAATATCATAGTGAAAAAGCTCATGAAGTATATAATATGCTTTCAAAAGCCTTTATGACTAGCTATGATGAAACTGGTTCTATTGGTAAAAGATATAGAAGGAATGATGCTTGTGGTACGCCATGGTGCCTTACAGTAGATGATGAAACTATAAAAAATAATACTGTTACTTTAAGAGACAGAGATACTATGGAACAAATTAGCCTAAACTTAGATGAAGTAGTTAGCTACATTGAAAAGAGAATTAAATTATAATGCCAATAATTGGAATACCTTTAAGATATAGCAAACTAGAAGATGGTAGACCAATACTATATCTTTCTGAAAAACTTAGACGTACTATTCAAAGAGCAGGGGGCTTTATTTTACCAATAGTACAGACGGGTTACTATGATTATGTAAATACAAAATATAATGAGTTTGGAAAATTGTCTTTAAAAGAAAAAGAAGAAATTGATAAATATTTAGATATGGTAGATGGAGTAATATTTCCAGGAGGTTTTAAAATTACACCTTTTGATAAATATTTATTAGACAGATGTATTGAACGTAATATAAAAACTTTAGGAATATGTTTAGGAATGCAATTAATGAGTTGTGTTGGAGAAGATTTTAAAGTATATAAAAATGACCCTAATATTAATCATTATCAGGAAGATGATAATATTCTTACACATGATGTAATAATTTCCAAAGATTCTAAATTATATAAAATATTAGGTACTGATAAAATAAAAGTAAATAGTTTTCATAGATATCATGTTAAAATAAATAATAACTATAAAGTAGTTGGTATGTCGGAAGATGGTTTAATTGAAGCAATAGAGTTAAAAGATAAGACTTTTAATGTTGGAGTGCAGTGGCATCCTGAAATTAGTTATGATTTTGATGATAACTCCAAGAAACTTATTGATTATTTTATAAAAATATGTGAAAAAAACTGTTGACAAACTAAGTACTTTTGCATAAAATATTACTAGTCGAGAAAAAAGGAAAGAGATTTATATCCACCTGATCAACGAGTAGTGATGGGTTAATGCCTAGAATTAGATAAAGTTTTCTTTATTATGATTTTAAGTGGATATAGATTTTCTATATCTGCTTTTCTTATTTATGGAGGTGTTAGGTATCGCAAAGAATAATGATAACATGTTGATTAATGATCAAATAAAAGCTCATGAAGTGTTAGTTATTGGTCCAAATGGCGAACAGGTTGGTGTAAAAACTATAGAGGATGCAAGAACACTTGCAAGTTATGCTTCTCTAGATTTAGTTCTTATTAGTCCAAAGTCTAATCCACCAGTTTGTAAAGTAATGGATTATAATAAGTTTCGTTATGAAAAGCAAAAAAAAGCTAAAGAAGCTTTAAAAAAGCAAAAAGCTAATATGTCAGAGTTAAAAGAATATCGTTTATCACCAGTTATTGATATTGGAGATTTTGAAACCAAACTTAGAAATGCAACAAAATATTTAGAAAAAGGAGATAGAATTAAACTTACAGTTAGATTTAAAGGTCGCCAAATGGCTCATACTGAATTGGGTAAGGAAGTTCTTGAACGTTTTGCTAGTAGAGTTGCTGAGATTGCAGATATAGAACAAAAACCTAAGTTAGATGGTAGAATGATGACAATGTTGTTAGTACCAAAAAAAGACAAATAATTAATAGGAGGAATAAATATGCCAAAGATTAAAACACATAAGGGATCAGCTAAAGTATTTAATAAACGTAAAAACGATATAAAAATTGGAAAACCAGGAAGTAGACATAATACTGGAAGTAAGAGTGCCGATTTTAATAGAAGTTGTAGAAAGGGATCTGGTCTTAGTAAAGCCGATCAAAATAGATTAAAAAATATTATTTAATCATATTGTAATTAGTTAGGAGGAATAGATATGGCAAGAGTAAAAAATGGAGCTGTTACTAAGGCTCGTCATAAAAAAGTATTAAAACAAGCTAAAGGATACTTTGGAAGTAAACATAGATTATATAAAACAGCAAAAGAACAATTAATGACTTCTGGTCAATATGCTTTTAGAGATAGAAAACAAAGAAAAAGAGATTTTAGAAAACTTTGGATTACAAGAATCAACGCTGCTTGTAGACAAAATGATATTTCTTATTCAAGATTTATTGAAGGTTTAACAAAAGCTGGTGTTGGAGTTAATCGTAAGATGTTATCAGAGATTGCTATTAATGATCCAAAAGCATTTAGTGAGTTAGTTGAAGTTAGTAAAAAAGGAAGAGAAGGAAAGATGACTCCTGCTACTGCTAATAGTGACGTTGAAGTAGTTGTAAGTGATACTAAAGCAAAAAAGACTGCTAATAAGGAAAACAGTGAAACAAAAGAGCAAGCTAAGAAAGAAACTACAAAAAAATCAACTGCTAAAAAGGAAAAAATTGATTATTCTAAAATGACAGTTGCAGAGTTAAAGGAAGTAGCAGCTAAAAAGAAAATTAGTGTTACTGGAATGAAAAAAGCTGAAATAATTGAAGCTTTACAAAAATAAACATATTAGTGAATTTGTTTATCTAGTGCCTGATGGTGATAAATTTTAGAAACTAATAGAAGAAAAACAAAGGAGAATTATATATGAGTATTGTATCAATGAATTATTTATTAGAAGCTGGTGTTCAATTTGGACATCAAAAAAGAAGATGGAATCCAAAAATGAGAGAATACATCTTCACAACAAGAGATGACATTTATATTATAGATTTGCAAAAAACTGTAAAGAAACTAGAAGAAGCTTATGAAGCAATGAAAGAAATAGTAGAAAATGGTGGAAAAGTTTTATTCGTTGGAACTAAGAAACAAGCTCAAGAGGCTGCTGAAGAATCTGCTACAAGAACTGGAATGTATTTTGTTAATGAAAGATGGTTAGGTGGTACTTTAACTAATTTCAAGACTATTCGTTCAAGAATTAGAAGAATGGAAGAAATTGAGGCAATGGAAACTGATGGAACATTTGACGCATTACCTAAAAAAGAAGTTATCAAAATAAAAAAAGAATATGATAAGTTAAATAAGAATCTTAGAGGAATTCGTGAGATGAAGAAGATGCCACAAGCTATGGTAATTGTTGATCCACGTAAAGAAGAAATTGCTATTAAAGAAGCAAGAATTTTAGGAATACCTGTATTTGGAATTGTTGATACTAATTGTGATCCAGATATGGTTGATTATGTTATTCCTGGTAATGATGATGCTGTTCGTTCAGTAAAATTACTAATAGGAGTTTTAACAAATGCAATTGCTGAAGTTAATGGAAACGAAGTAATTGATTTTGTAACTGAAGAAGATAAAACAAAATCTGATAAGAAACCACAAAAGAAAGAATCTACTAAAAATTCAAATATTGAAGAACAAGTACAAAAGCATGGCAAGAAACCAGAAGAAAAAAAAGAAATAAAAGATGAAAAAGTAGAAGAAAAAGTTGAAGATAAAGAATATGAAGATTTATCTAATCTTACACTTGCTGAATTAAAAGAAAAAGCAAAATCTGCTGGAATTAAAGGTTATTCTTCTATGAAGAAACAAGATTTAGTTAATGAATTAACTAAATAAGAATTAATTTTAAGGGGTATTGCTTAATACCTCTTTTTGTATAATATATAATTGTATTGGAGGATATTTTATGTATACAGTAAAAGATGTAAAAGAACTAAGAGAAAAAACTGGTGCTGGAATGATGGATTGTAAGAAAGCACTTGAAGCTTGTGAAGGAAATATGGATAAAGCTGTTGATTGGTTAAGAGAAAAAGGAATTGCTAAGGCACAAAAGAAAGCAAGTCGTATTGCAGCTGAGGGATTAACTATTGGTTATTCTAAAGACAATGAAGCAATTTTATTTGAAATTAACTGTGAAACAGACTTTGTGACTAGTAGTGATAAATTTAAAAATCTAGCTCTAGAAATTAGGGATTCTTTAATTGAAAGTCATGCAAATACTACTGAAGAAGCTCTAGAAGTAAAAATGAAAAGTGGTAAGACACTTTCACAACTTATAATTGATGCTACTGCAACTATTGGAGAAAAAATTTCTTTTAGACGTTTTTCTAGAATTACTAAGAAAGATGATGAGGTATTTGGAATATATTCACATATGAATGGATCAATTACTGCAGTTGTGCAAAGGATGTTGCTATGCAAGTTGCTGCAATGAATCCAGTTGCCGTAACCCGTGAAGAAGTACCAACAGAAATGGTAGAACATGAGCGTGAAGTAATTCGTGAACAAGTTAAAAATGAAGCTAACGGTAAGCCTGAAAATATCATTGAAAAAATGGTCGATGGTAAAATGAATAAATTCTATAAAGAAGTTGTCTTAAATGAACAAGAATTTATTAAGGAAAATAAAACTTCAGTTTGTAAATATGTTGAAGATAACGGATGTGAAGTAGTTTCATTTGTTCGTTTAGCAGTTGAAGAAGTTATGAGCCAAATAAACGGTGCAGCTAAGTAATAATTAGTTTATAAAAGTACTTTCATTTATTGAGAGTACTTTTTCTTAGAATTTATCTTGGAGGTAGTTATGTTTTTAGAAAAAGAAGAAAATAATGAAGATGGTCATGTAATATATATAGATAAATTAGATCTTCCTGCTACTACACCTAAAGAAGATAAAACAAATATAAAAAAATTATATCATTAACTAATATTTTCAAAAAATGATATAACATGACATTATCATAACATG
>CACYRE010000048.1 GCA_902776735.1 uncultured Erysipelotrichaceae bacterium
TTCTAAATCATTAAACTCTCCACAATTAAAAATTACCTTATCTACTTTAAAATTATTTGTTAAAATTTTAGCTTCTCCCATATGATCCTTATCTCCATGCGTTAGGATTAAATAATCTAGTTTCTTTATGCCATTTGCTTTAAAAGTAGGATTTAAAATATTAAAATAAATTTCACCATCATGTGTAACATCATATACTGGATTGCCACCAGTATCTATTAAGATATTCTTTTTATTAATATGTAGTAAAGTACTATCTCCCTGAGATACATCAATAGCTTTAACATAATTTTTATTACTTAAATAAGGTATAAAAAAATGTATGATAATTAAACATAATAATATTATTAAATACTTTCTATTATTATTAAATATATATAACAATATTAGTAATAAATAAACTAAATAAATAATTACTGGTACTTTCATAAATACTATTTTACCAATAGATATTTTACTTAAAAACATAGATGACTTTTCAAGTACTATTATTAATAAATTATAGATTATATTTAATTTAGGAAATATAAATACTAATAAACTTAAAGGAAATATTATAATACTAATTAATGGTACATAAAATAAATTATAAATTATACTTAATAAATTAATTTGACAAAAGTTATATAAACTAATTGGAATACTTACTATAAAACAAGTATAAGATGTCTTTAAAAGATTTTTAAAATAACTAGTGTTATTAAAATTACAAGATAATGATATTAATGATAAACTAATAAGATAAGAATATTGAAAACCTACATCATATATATAATTAGGATTTATTATTAGGGATATTACTAATGTTAAAATAAATAAATTAAGAGGTTTTATATAGTAATAATAAATCTTATTAGTAGTAAATAAAAAGTAAAATAAAACTCCTCTTAAGATAGATGGAGAAAGTCCAACTAATAATAAATATATAAAAAGAAATATACTTGTTATATGATATATTCTAACTTCTGTTAATTTAAATTTTTTTAATATTTTTTTAATTAATTCAACTAGTAAAGTTATATGCATACCACTAATAGCAAACAAATGACTAATACTATTTTCTTGATAACTTCTAATAATATTATTATCAATATAGGATTTATCTCCTAAAATAAAAGTATATAAATATTTATTAGATATTCTTTTAATAATTATATTTTTAATTAAATAATAAGGATTATTGGAACTACTTAATTTAACAATAGATATAGGTTTTATTTGATAAAAGATATTTCTTCTTAATAAATATTTTTTATAATTAAATATATCTTTATTATTAGTACTTCTAGGTAATTGAAAAGTAGCCTTAACTTTTATTTTGTCTCCTAATTTTAAATTAGTTTTATTATTAGTATAATAAGTTAATAGTAAAGTTTCTTTATTTTTTAATTTTAAATTTATTTTTTCATTATCTTGATATAAATATGTAACTGTACCAATTACTTCTTTAGATTTTATATTATAATTAGATTTTTTTGGTATATTTAATCTAATTAAAGTAAGTATTATTGTTAAAACAAGTATTAAATAGTAAATGGAATCATGTAGTAATGCTTTCCTTAATCTTAGCAAATAAACTATCTCCTATTCCACTTACATTTTTTATATCATCTATTTTATTAAACTTAGAAGTATTTTCACGATATTTAATTATATCTTCAGCTTTTGATTCTCCTATTCCAGGTAATGTCATTAATTCCTCTTTAGTTGCTGTATTAATTGATATTTTTTTATTAGTAGGACTTTCATCTTTCCTAGATTCTTCTATACAAGCATCATTTTTTAAAGCATTTTCTGATGATTTAATACATTTTCCTTGAACAATCGACTCTTGTTCTTTTGTCTTTTCAAACTCTTTTACTTGTTGGCGACTATAAATAATTATTACCATTTCATCAGTAATTTTTTTACTTAAATTAATTACCGAAGTATCTGCTTGATTAGTTAAACCACCTGCCATATTAATAACATCCATTACCCTTGAATTATTTTTTAATGAGTAAATTCCTGGAGTCAGTACTTCTCCTTTAATATCAACTTTAAATTCTTTGATTATTTTATTCTTTGTTTTTTTCTTCTTAGGAAGATTATCTAAAATTATTTCTTCTTTAGCAGGTTTTTTATTTAAATTATTAATAATTGCAAATGAAATAATTCCTCCGATTAATAAAAATATAAATATACCAATAATAATTTGTTTACGGTAACGATATTTGAATGTTATAATTATCACCTCCAAATATATTATTCTAAAAAAAAATAGTCACATGACTATTTTTTTGACCTTTTTGCAAGCTGTTTAGATCTTATTTCCAATGGATTAATTATATCTTCACTAGAAGAGATACCTAATGGAACATTATTAATTAATTCTTGTTCGATTTCAAATATATCATTTGTTTCTATTTGTACTCCAGCATTTTGAAAATTGCCGCCACCACCAACTGATTCCATAATTTTACCAACATTTACTCTTTTTCCACCACGTGCTGATACATGAACTATTCTAGCATCAATATAACCCATTACGAAAGATGCATCAGTATCAATAAATTTCATCATTCTGTCAGCAGCTTTAGCACAATCCTCTTTTTTATATATGCTCTTAGGGGCTTCACGATTAAGAGAAAAAGATACTTGAATTGGTGGCAATGAATCAGTATAAATTTTACGAATAGTATTATCATATATAATTAAACTGGCAACATGACAAAAACTATTAAAATCTTGCAAAAATAAATTATTAACAAAATTCATGTCAGCCCCACGTCTAATTAATTTTTCAGCAACATCATGAGTTAAAGCTGTAGTATTTTTTTTAAATCTATCTGTATCTAAACTAATACCTGCAAGTAAGTAATTCGCCGTAAGACCGCCATATTTTACTTTAGACATATTTAACATTCTAGTAACTATCTCCGAAGCACTAGAGGACTGTGAATTAATATATATTAAAGTTGTTTTAATTGACTCATTAGTTTTAAAATGATGGTCAATTACTGCAATTTTATTAAATAAATCTATACTATCTCCAACAGATATCTTATCAGGCTTATTAGTATCAGTAACAATTAACATTGAATTATTATCAAGTAATTCCAAACATTCTCTTTTATCAATTATATTAATAATATCTCGATTATCGTCGATTATTTTCTTAACACCAGACTCTATTTTTGCAGGATCATCATTAACGATAATATAAGACTCTTTTCCAAACCTTTTTATAAAAGAATATAAACCAATTGCTGAACCAATAGCATCAAAATCTGGACTATTATGTCCAACTATAAATATTTTAGAACTATTCTTTATTTCTCCCTCAAGTTCTCTTTTAAAAGATCTTAATGCATCATCATTATTTACCCTCATTATAACCATTCCCCACTTCAAATCGTGCTTAGTATAACACTAGAAAAAGAAAATTGCAAATAAAAAAGAAGCAGAAAGTCTTCCCTAGAATCTTAACCTCACTAAGCACACTTTATAACATAAATAGCTATTGGTAAGAAAATAATAAATAAATTTAACATTGTTCCAACAACAATATTTGATACAACTAAAGCTTTGCCATAATCATCCTTATCCTTAGGTAACTTTTTAAAAGATAAAACAGATATTTCAACTATAGCTAAAGAAATAATTATAATAATTGAATTTATTATTAATTTAATAGTTGGATATGTTGAATCCACTATTTTATAATCGTTAGTCTTAAAAACAACATTATTAGTATAACCAAAATAAATAAAAGATATAATTACTAAAATTATAAATTCTATTAAATAATAAAATGTTTGCTTATCATTCTTTTTATTTTTCATAATCTTCAACTCCTATATAAGATTCATCAATAATATCAAATGAATTATTGCATGTTTTAGAAGGATGACTAAATGTACTTATTGAGGATGCTATTACATCTGTAAAAAGTAATAAAATTAAACCAATTATCATGCCTAATACAGAAAAATATGTTTTTTCTTTTTTAACTTTTTTACTAACATCTTCCTTATTCCATAATAGTCTTAAAAAGCCAACTATACTTAAAATAATTAAAAATATTGCCACTAAAACCATTAAATATACAAGTATAATAGAAATAATTCCTGGCTTTTTCACAATAGCAAAATTCCACCAAAAATAAAATATAGCAAATAAAATATTTTCAAAAACAATTGTTGGTCCAACTAAATCACTTATAATATATTTTTTATTTTTTTCTTTATTTTTCTTTTCCACACTATCACCCTATTCTTATATCTATATATTAATTATCTATTATTTTTTTTATAAAGTAAATACTTTTTTATTTTTTTTGACTCATAACAGCATTTTCAAAACTAATTCGCTGAACCAAAGTTAAAGCTATTATTAAGCTAGTAGTAAAACTTCCACCATAACTTATAAAGGGAAGTGGAACACCAGTCATTGGCATAATTCCCATAATACCCATCAAATTAATAGCAATGTGTAAAAAAATATATATTGCAACTCCGTAACAAATAGTTGCTCCTCTATTATTTGAACATTTTCTACCAATTAAAAGTATTCGATATAGTATAAAAATATATGCAAGTATTAGTATGACTCCAGTAATTACACCTAACTCTTCAACAATAATGGCAAAAATAAAGTCTGTATAAGGTTCTGGTAAGTAAAGATATTTTTGTGTAGAATTTCCAAGTCCAACACCAGTGAGTCCACCATTATTAATCGCAATATAACAATTACATACCTGATTTCCATCATCTAATATTCTAGAACAAGGATTAGTAAAATTAAATCTTTCTAATTGTCTTTCTAGAAGAACGCCTTTACCACTACCTAAAATAACAACTATAACAAAAAATAATAAACCTAAACTAATAAACGATGTTTTAAACTTAATTTCTTTTGAAATAGGTACTGATAAAAAGATAGCTCCAACAATACAACAAAATATTATTGTCGTTCCAAGATCAGGTTGAATAAAAATTAAACCAGCAACTATTAAACAAATAGCAATTGGAAATAGACTTACTGTCCATTTATTTAATTTTTTCTTATTAATATCGTAGTAACAAGCTAAAAAAACAATTACTGCTACTTTAATAAATTCACTTGGTTGAATACTTATTGGTCCAATTTCAAACCAACTCTTGGCTTGGTTATTAACACTACCAATACCAGGAATTAATACTAAAACTAAGGCAACAATACAAATAATCATAATTGGATAAGAAAAATAATTATATGAACGAGTATTAAATCTAATTAAGAATAAAGATATAATAAAACCGACTAAAAGGAAAGCTCCTTGCTTTAAAAAATATTTATAAGGACTAGCCGCATGAGACATATAAGCAGTTACATTTGATGCTGAAAAAACCATTATCAATCCAAAGATAAATAAGGCTATTGTTATTAATAATAAAGGTTTATCTATATATTTAAATATCTTTCTCATCTAATCTCCTCTTATACTCTATATCTATAAATATAACATAAAATCAAGTAAAATATTAATTTAATTTGTTATATTATCTATTTTATTAACAATAATTGTAAATTAACATAAATTATATTAGATTAGTAAAGGAGGATATTTATGTATTACTATGGAGCATCTAGTGGGTGCGGATGTTGTCCTAATACAACTACGGCTTATTATTATCCCGTAAATAATAATTATGGTAGAAACAATTATGCAATTATCTTAGTATTATTTATTTTACTAGTTATTATAATAGGTACAAGATACAATAACTAATTACAAAATGATTCTTCGGAGTCATTTTTTTGACTTTTTAAATAAATTGTATATAATATATGTAGTTTTGAAAAGAAATAAGTATGAGGTGGTATTAGTGTTAAAAACAAAAGATATATTAGATGAAAAAGATAAGAGACTTAGAAGTGTTAGTAAAGAAGTAAAGTTTCCATTGACAAAAAAAGATAAAGATTTAATAAATACGATGATTACTTATTTGCATGACTCTCAAATACCTGAACTTGCCGAGAAATATGATTTAAGACCTGGAATGGGAATGTCTGCCATTCAACTTGGAGTTGCTAAAAGAATATTTGTTGTTGTTAATGAAATTGGAGAACCAGGCGAAGGTGAATTTGAAACTTACATTTTAATAAATCCTAAAATTGTAAGTAATTCCATGGAAAAAATTTATGTTGAAGAAGGAGAAGGTTGTTTAAGTGTTAATAGACCTGTAGAGGGAATTGTACCAAGATATGCCAGAGTTACAATGGAAGCTTATGATATGGATGGTAATAAAATACAAGTAAGAGGTCGTGAAGAATTAGCAGTTTGCTTTCAACATGAATTGGATCATTTAAATGGGATTTTATTTGTCGATAAAATAGATAAAAAAAATCCTTATAAAGGAAAAGACCAGATGCGAGCCATCTAGTCTTTTTAAATTTGTCTTTAAATTTTCATTTATCAGCGACATCGTTTTCATGATCGAACTTATAATTAAC
>CACYRE010000049.1 GCA_902776735.1 uncultured Erysipelotrichaceae bacterium
TCTTTAATAAATTCTTTTAATAATTTGGTTAAAGCCCTTTTTTCAATTCTTGAAACATAACTTCTACTAATACCTAATTTAGTAGAAATTTTCTTTTGTGTTAATTCTTCTTTCTTACCTAGACCATATCTATTAATAATTATTTTTTTCTCTCTTGGTGTTAAAACATCTAAATACTTATATAAACTTTTAATATTATCTTTTAAAACAATATTATCTTCAAAAGAAGTATCATCCATCTTAATAATATCTTGAATCATTATTTCATTACCATCTTTATCATAACCAATAGTATCATTAATAGAAATATCATTATTATATTTATTATTTTTTCTAAAGTACATTAATATTTCATTTTCAATACATCTAGCACAATATGTCGTGATTCTTACATCTTTATCTGGTGAAAAAGTATCTACTCCTTTTATTAATCCAATAGTACCAATACTAATTAAATCATCATTAGCAGAAGAATTCTTATCAAATTTCTTAACAATATGAGCAACCAATCTTAAATTATGTTCAATAAGCATATTTCTAGCAACTTTATCGCCATTTAATTTCTTTTTAATACAATTCTTTTCTTCTTCTAAACTTAATGGCTCTAAAAAAGCGTCATTTGAATAACTTCCAGTAAAACAAAATAAATTTCTAATTAAAGAAAACAAAAACATATAATCACCTAAATAATTATATGTAATTGATTAATTAATAATTATCTTTTTAATTTATTAATAATAGCCATAAAACTAGATCTTAAAAAATTTCTATTAGATAGGTAAGCATAAATACATACTATTACTAAACAAATTGCTTTTAATATAATATTGTTTTGATAATAAATAATTAGTGTAAAAGCATACATTAATACTGCTTCTATAATCATTTTTTTATCTATTTTAATATTAACATATTTTTTTAAATCTATATGTCTATAAATCATCATTACTAAGTAACTAATCATTGTAGAAATACTTGCTGCATATAAACCAATTTTTTTTATAAATAAAAAATTTATTAAGACGTTTATTATTGCTCCAACTATAGCAGTAGATGCTACTTGTTTAGATAGTTTCTTAGCAAGATATATTTGACTATAAAGACAAATGGCAACATTAAAAACTGTTCCTAAAACTAGTGGAGGAATATAATTATATGCCTCATTATATTTACTATTTATAAATAAGGGAAAAACAAATGGCATACAAGCAATCATTCCTACTCCTAGAGCCATAAAAAATCTAAGTACTGTATTTATTATATCAGAAAAGAATTCATCTCTATCCTTAGCATTTATATGTAAAGCTGCTGATTCACTCCAACTCAAATTAAATACTCCTGTCAGGCTAGAAATAATAGTTGGGAATTTATTACTAATAGCGTAAATACCTATACATTTCTTTTATTAGACCATGATCTACTTTTCCTAAATTAGTTCTTTCTTTACTATACAATTTTAATCTAATAAATAAATATAATGAACATATAAAATTAGCTAAAGCCATACTTATAATCATACCTTCAGCTTGCATATGAAAATAACAAATTAAAATAATATTAGATACAGCTGTTGTTATACCTGTTAAAATACAACTAATAGCATAATCCATGGTATGGCCAAGACCTCTTGCTACCTGTAAAAAGTTTCCTGATAAAACACAAACTATTATATCTATTAATATTAACCATCTATATGGGATATTAACAAAACTAGATACGATTACATATAGAATACTAAATATAGTCAAACTAATACTTAAAATATAAAAATTATTACTTAAAAGTTTATTAGTCTCCTTAACTTTTCCACGACTATCAATTAAATATCTAAAGATACTCATTTCTAACTCTAAAGTAATAATTGGTACCAATAAAGTAACATAAGTCTGAATTAAATCAACTATTCCATACTCACTAGTGTTTAAATAAGCGGTATATAAAGGAAGTAAGAAGAATGAAATAAGCTGTGTACAAACACGTCCAAAAAATATAATTATTGTATTCTTTGCTAATTGTCTTTTCTTATTCATAATCTATTCCTCCTAAATACATAATATATTAACTCACCAATTCCACCACCAAATGTATCTAATAATACATCGCCAATTCTTCCTTCTCTACCTGGTATAAAATATTGATGAAGTTCATCACTACAAGCATATAATAATACAAAAATAATTGTAAGTAAAAGAACTCTTTTATCAAGTATCATATATTCTTCTAAAAGACTAATTACTAATAATCCTAATATTAAATATATTATAAAATGAGCTATCTTTCTAACCAAAAATACATATTTATTAATATATTTTTTCTTAATTTTATTATTTAATTTCTTATTAGTAAATAATTTTATTGAACTAATTATTACAGTATCACTTTTTTTACTAGAAGCAATTCCATTATCATTAGAAAACATAAATATTGTAAATAGACAACATATTACTAAAATAATTTTTATTATTTTCCTGAGCATAATTATTTATTAACTATTAACTATATCATTAAAATAAATGGTTTCATTTTTTAGTTTTTCATATGTTTCATTTCCCTTACCTAAAATTAAGACCATGTCATTGTCCTGTGCCATATTTATTGCTTTTTGAATAGCTTCTCTTCTATCTAAAACAATTTCGTAATTAGTATGTTTTGTTTTTAATTCACTTATTATATCTTCACAAATTTTAGCGGGATCTTCGCTTCTAGGATCTTCATAAGTAAATATTGCATAACTTGCATTTTCAACAACTACATTTCCTACCTTTGGTCTTTTAAAGGGATCTCTTTCTCCAGCCTGTCCAATTACTACAATGCTTCTATTAATATTTAATGTATGAACAAAACTTAATAAATTAGCAATTCCATTAGGAGTATGAGCATAATCTACCATTACATAGTATGGAGTATTAGTCTTTAATAATTCTAGTCTGCCATCTACTTTTAATTTTGAAATATTTTGTAATATTTTATCTAGTCCAAAGCCTAATGCTAAAGTACAAAGCATAGCACAAGCTAAATTATAAACATTAAAGTCACCCATCAAAGGACTATCAACAAAAAAATTTTGATTCTTATATTTAAAATTTATTTCAGTATGATTTGGGAAGATAGAAAAATCTAATATTTGCAAATCATTATCTTCTCCTCTACCATAAGTAAGTACATGTCCATTACTTGCTTCTTTAAAATAAGTAAAATATTTATCATCATGATTTAAAACACAATAACCATCTTTTTTTGTTTGTCTAACTAAATCAAGTTTACAATTTAAATAATTTTCAAAAGTTCCATGGATATTTAAATGTTCTGAAGTAACATTAGTATAACCTGAAACATCAAATTCCATAGCTTGAAGCCTTCCCCTAAAAAATGCCTCACTTGATGCTTCCATAGCAACATAATGACAACCATACTTTACAAATTCATCTAAATAACTATAAAGATAAGGGGCATCTGGTGTTGTATTTGGATTATCTCCATTAAACCCTGCACAACTTCTACCATTAGTACCAATATACCCGCATAAATTACTACCAATTAATGTTTGAATAATTGTTGTAGTTGAAGTTTTACCATCAGTTCCTGTAATACCAATCATTTTTAATTTTTTATCAGGATAATCATAAAACTTTTGACATAAAAATGGTAATTCTCGATTAGTATCAGGTACTTTTATAATTGGAACTTTTTTTCTACCAACATCTTTGCTTACAATAATAGCGCTAGCTCCATGTTTTATCGCATCATCTATAAAATCATGGCGATCTGCTGTGACACCTTTTGTACAAACAAATAAGTCTCCTTCTTCTACATCTTTTGAGTTAATTTTAATATTTTTAATAAGAATATCTGATTTTATTTCAGGATATAATTCATTTAACTTTTTCATTAAATCACCTACTCTAAATTATACAATAATTTGTCGAATTATCAAATAGTTTTTCTTGCTAGAACAACTATTATGTAATAAAATTAAAATGGTGATAATATGAGAACAATGATATTTGGGGCAGGAACTGATTTAGGTGTCAATATGGATGGAGCAAGTCTAGGACCAGTTCAATTAATGAATGATATAAAGTCTTTTTATAAAGGTGAAGCAATGATGTTTCAACAAGATAAAGATATTATTAAAAGTAGGAATTTATCTGATAGAAAAAAGAATGAATATGAAGTAGAAAATTTTAATTCAAATTTATATAAAAATATGGTTGACAAGATAAAAGAAGAGTATTTTCCGATTATGATTGGGGGAGATCATTCTGCAACAATTGCTAGTGCTTTAGCAGTCACTAAGGTAAATATTGATGTTGGTATCATTTGGATTGATGCACATACAGATTATAATACTTTTGAAACTACAGTAACAGGAAATATTCATGGTTTGTCGCTTGCTGCTATAAATGGTTACAAAAATAGTGAATTAAGGTATTTTCACGATGGTAAAATAATTCAAACATCTCGCACTGTCATTATTGGTGCTAGAAGTATGGATGAATCTGAAAAAGATAATGTTAGATATTCTGGTGTGACTGTCTTTACAGCTAAAGATATCCATGAAAAAGGAATTAATGCTATAATGGATGAAGCATTTAAAATTGCTGGATATCGAACAAAAGGAATTTATATAAGTTATGATTTAGACATAATTGATCCTGATACTGCTCCAGGTGTTTCTGTACCAGAGTTTGATGGTATAACAGAAGATGAAGCTATGCAAATAAATGGTTATATTATCAATCATATGAAAGATGTACTTGCTTATGATTTAGTAGAATTTAATCCACTAAGAGATGTTAACAGAAAAACAGAGCAAATTGCTCTAAACTTAGTTGCTCAAGTAATAAGAGCAGCTGAAAATAAAAAGAAATGGGAATATAAGATAACTTATTAACCATTTCTTTTTATTATAAATTTCTGTCTCTAAAATATGAAGGTATTTCTCTATCTATATCACTTGATGCATCATCATCGTCGTCTGAATTCAATAATTCAGGAGAATTATAAGAGTAATCATCCCTACTTCTTCTATTAGAACTATTATTACTATTTGCAAATACTGGAGTAGTTTCTGGAGTTTTTTTCTTATCAAAACCAGTTGCAATAACAGTTACAATTACTTCATCATTTAAATTTTCATTAATAACAGAACCAAATATTGTATTAATATCAGTATTACTTGCATTTCTTACAACTTCAGCTGCTTGTTCAGCCTCAAATAAAGTTAAATTAACTCCACCTGTAATATTAATAATTGCATCGGTTGCTCCTTCGATGGAAGTTTCAAGTAAAGGAGATGAAACAGCTTGTTTTGCAGCTTCTAATGCCCTATCTTCTCCCATACCAATTCCAATACCGATAATTGCTCGTCCACTATGTTCCATAACAGCTTTAACATCAGCAAAGTCAAGGTTTACAAGACCAACTACTGCAATCAAATCAGATATTGACTGAACGCCTCGTCTCAAGACATTATCAACTTCTTTAAATGCCTCTAACATTGGTGTTGATTTATCAATAATCTCTCTTAATTTATCATTTGGAATTACAATTAATGTATCTACATGTTTTTTTAATTCTTCAATTCCTTGTAGTGCATTATCCATTCTTCTTTTTCCTTCAAATGAGAATGGCTTAGTAACAATTGCTACTGTTAGGGCTCCAAGTCCTTGAGCAATTTCTGCAACAACGGCAGCTGCTCCAGTTCCAGTTCCACCACCCATTCCAGCAGTAATAAAAACCATATCTGCACCAGACAAAGCATCTTCTATTTCTTTCTTTGACTCAACTGCGGACTCTTTGCCAATTTCTGGCTTTCCTCCAGCACCAAGTCCATCTGTTAAAGTTGCTCCTATTTGTATTTTAACATCAGCCTTTGATGTATTTAAAACTTGTAAATCTGTATTAGCTGCAATAAACTCTACACCCTTAACACCAGACTCAACCATTCTATTAATAGCATTACCACCGCCACCACCTAAACCGATGACTTTAATCTTAGCTAACTGATCCATCTCAAGTCCGCCTACCATACCTAATCCTCCTTAATCCGTAAAAAAGTGTCCAAACACTTTACTAATAACATTTTCATTTGTTGTTACAGAAGAAGTAACAGAAGACAATCTATCCTCATCCTCATTAGAAACCATATTATAATGTTTACCTCTTAAATCCAATTTATCATTAAAATATTTAATAGCACCATAACAACTACTATACATATTATGTCTAATACCCATGACATTAATATTGCATACTTTAGCAACAAAACCAAATTCCTGTTCCACTAAATACGAAAAACCAGCCAATTCGCTTAAGCCACCTGTTATAATTATATAACGTATTTCTCTATTTGTTAAGTTTTTTATTTCATTTTTCGCAAGTTTCAAAAGTTCTTTAACCCGTGCTTCTACTACCTTAGAAACACCTACTTGATTAACCTCTTTAGTATTATCTTTATCCAATTTTATTAACCAAGTATCATTACTATCAGCCATAGATGAAAAAGCAACTGCAAAATTTTCTTTCAATTTACGTGACTCACTCATTTTAGACTTAAATACATAAGTTAAATCTTTATCAACATTACGACTACCAAATGGTATCAAACTATTTTTAATCTGAATTCCCTTATTAAAAATAGAAACATTAGTAGATTCTTCACCTAAATTAATAATTGCTCCTACTTCTTCATCATATTTATTGTTTTTAATCGTATAGTAATCTCCAAAAGAATTAAAAGTAATATCTACTGCTTCAACTCCACTTAATTTTAAAACTTCAAGTATTCTATAAAGTGGTTCCTTAGGCATAGTACTAATAACTACCCTAGTTTCTAAAATACTTCCCTTCATTCCTTTAGGATCATGAACATTCTCATTCTCATCAACAATAAAATTAATAGGCATAGCAGTTACTAATTCTTCATTAGTAAAATCATAGTCTTTTAAAGCATCAGTAATTACATTAGATATATCAAGAGAAGTAACTTCATTATAATCAATAATATTAGTACTACCATGTACTATACTCATTTTACAATCAACCGATGGTACACAAGCAATTACTTTATTAATCTTAATTCCAAGCATCTCATTAACTTGTTTTATTGCTTTACTAACAGAATTAACCGCTAACTTAGTATCAGTAATATAACCATTCTTTATTCCATTAGAAGCCTCACTAGAAGATGCTAAAACATGATATTTATCATTAATCTTTTCACATACAACAACTTTTATACTATTAGTACCTAAATCAATTCCAGTATAAATATCACTCATGTAAACATCTCCTATCATTAAAATAAATTATACTATAAAAGATTTTTTTTGAAAAGTATAATCTATTTTTTAGTAAATTATAGTTTATTTTAATTTATAAATTGATACTTTTTTATCTTTATATATAAGTATATACTTATTATTTTCATTTAAATATGTAGAAAGTCCACTTTTCTTAGGAATAATAAAATAATCAAAATAATATTTTTTTATTAATTTATTATAATTATAATTTAGAAAATAAATATCTAAATAATCTTTATAATTATATTCTGAATATAAATCAGCTCTACCATCTATAAATACATCAATATCTTTATAAATTAAGTATCCTCCATAGTCATAATAGTTATAAATTTTTTTTGGTTTTTCTTTCTTTAAAAGGCTAATTGCTTTATCACTAACTATCTTAGTAGGTTTTAATTTTAAATGAGGAATATTAACTATAAAAGTTACCAATAATAGTATGGTTATGATTAAAAAAATGAAATTTGTACCTGGATCAGGTTTTCTTTTATTTATGTAATAAAATATTGAATGTGACATAAAAATATAAATAAATGGCCAAAATCTAATACTTTTTAGTCCTAGATATAAGCCTGCTAAAAAAAGCATAAAATCGATTAATCTAATTTTTTTCTTACTCACAAACATAAATAGAAATATTATAAATACTATAATAAAATATATATAATGTTGAATATCATTTAAATTAGAAGGTTGCCATTCTGAAATAGCAGAAAGCATTATAGTATTTGCCATATTTGCAAATGGATATGTAACCATTTTAAACCCATGTGGATTTATAAGTAAAGGTATAAAACCCAAAATAATGCATAATAAATATTTAAGTAATTGCTTTTTTGAATATCTTTTAGTTTCTAATTTAGAAAAATTGAATTTAAATAAACCACAAATGATAAATAAAATTGGTAATATATACACAAGATTACTGCTTCCTCCATGAATATTTACCCATAAAAGAGAAATTAAAGGAATAAAATATATCTTTTTAGAATTCTCATTATTATATAAATCAAATAAAATATATATTAAAAAAGATATAAGTATAAATGTTATTAAATGAGGACGAGCCTGCAAAAAAGGAATAAAGACAATTGACATAGTTAACCAGACTAAACTAAAAGGAATATTTTTTAAATACTCTTTTCTGTGAAATATAAATATACTTAATAATAAAACTAGACAACATGTAAAAGTATAAATATATATATGTAAATTACCAAATAACTTATAAAATCTGTATAAAATAATTTCAAATAGCCATTCGTGAGAAAACCAATATTTTCCAGTTAAGTTCCAAGAAAAAATATCTTTAGTAAGTATTGTATGGTGTCTTACCATATACTCTCCGGCTTTAATATGCCAAAAATAATCATTTTCATATATTACAAAAATCATAGAAAATAAGCAAAAGCTTATTAAAACTAAAATAAATAATATTAATAGTTTATTATCTTTTATAAATTTTTTCATTTTTCACTAATAACACCTACTTATCTATTACATATATATCATATATTTTAATAGTTTTAATCTTTCTACCATGTTTAATTACATACCTCAACGCATTTCTATCTACTTGCTTTTGACCAATTAATTCACTATCATCAATTATAAATAAAGTGTTTTTTGGTAAAGATTTTATAGTTGCTAATAACTTATTACTTCCATTATAGCCCCAATTACCCATATTTATTAAATCAAGATAACTTACCTTTTCATCATTTATAATTCTAAAGTAATAACCACTTGAATCTAAGAACATATATTTATTATCTTTATTTTCTTTTAAATAATTATTAACTTCCTCAGTAAATTTTAAATTTTCACTTATTAATAATCTGTATTCAAAATGATTTATTTTATTAGGATAAATAATTTTCCTAGAAGAGCCATCTTTTATAAATAAACTTAAAATACAAACAAATACTGTTAAAAACATATAAAAAGATTTTAGTGGAACTTTTTTTATATACATAAAGCAAATAAAAGTAAAGGCTATTAATTGTAATTGAAAATGATATATATCATATAAAGGTATAATTATACTTGAAAAAAACAATTCATAATAGAAATATATTTCTTTAGGTTTTTTTATTATAAAAAATATTGTTAGTAAATTAAGTATAATACTAAAAATAAAATATATATTAAAAATATTACCATTTTTATTAGCAAAATCAAATAATCCAAAGAAACATAAATCAATAAATGAATTAAATGATTTAGTAACTAATAGATATATTAAAAAAATGAGGCATGGTATAAAACAACCTAATAATCTTTTTAATACTTTGTTTTTATCTTTTATATAATATAATATTCCAGGTATTAATACCATTATTCCTACGCTTTGTTTAGTAAGAATCATGCATCCCAAAATAAAACCAATTAAGTAATCACTTCTGTTATTTTTTTCTAAATATATTAATACTACAAATAAAACAAATAAAAAAATATTATAACTTGAATAAGTAATAGAAATTGGTATAAAAAATAATATCATTAATAACCAAGCTTTATCATTTATTAATTTATAAGCAAAATAGAATCCACACGAAAAAAGAAAAGCATGAAAAATGTGAAAAACTAAAATATTATTTTTAAATATTAAAGGGATAGCCATTATAAATGAATAAAGTGGTGTTAAAACCATGTTAAAATCTTTATAAGGTATTTCTCCCAATCTAATGGCATAACTAAAGCCATAATTCCATATTTCATCTAAACCCAAAGGTTGTATAAATATATTATTTATTAATATAGTAGTAAAAACAAAAATAATAATTAAAAGTTTCTTTTTCATATTTTACTCCATTATCTTAAAGTGATTACCACTATCTAAATATAAAATTCCTTTATGATTATCAAGTTGAGTTAATACTTCATTATAGTGATTAATCATCTTA
>CACYRE010000050.1 GCA_902776735.1 uncultured Erysipelotrichaceae bacterium
TTTTGTCTTAAAACTCCATCCCATGGATGACTATAATAATCATTTACACAAACTTCTCTACCGCTGGAATCCCCATTAACACCATCATAATTACGATGAACTCCAACATTTTTACCATTGCCAATATACATTTCCGTATGATCAGACTCATCTAGCAAAATATCTCCTGGTTGCAATGAATTTACATCCGGATCACCTGGTATCCACTCAAAGCCACAACTTTCAAAAGCACCCCGCATATTTCAGGTATAAGTAGCTCCAGCTTTCTCAACAGCTACCCCAGCAGCTTCATATACAGAAATTACAAATAAAGCACAATCATAATTTGGATTACCTCATCTTGTATTCTGAGAATAGCTATGAGAATCATCATCAGCAATACTTAAAGCCCAATTTATTGCTGCTTCTGAAGAAGCAAATCAATTTAAATTTAAAAATAGAATATAATCACTAATTCCATAAGAATTGCTTAACATAAAATCACCTCAAAGAATAATTTATTTTTTTCCTACATAACGTAGAACTCCATCCCATGGATGACTATAGTAATTCCCAACTGGAATCACCATTAACACCATCATAATTACTATGAGCACCAACATTTTGACCATTACCAATATACATTTCCGTATGATCAGACTCATCTAACAAAATATCTCCTGGTTGCAATGAATTTACATCTGGATTTCCTGGTATCCACTCAAAGCCACATTTTAAAAATGCAGCTCGCATATCTCCGGTATATGTTGCTCCAGCCTCAATTACAGGAATCCCAGCAGCTTCATATGCAGAAATTACAAATGAAGCACAATCATAATTTGGGTTACCCCATCTTGTATCCTGAGAATAGCCATGTAAATTATCATTAGCAGTTTTTAAAGCCCACTCTATAGCACTCTTAACTGCTGCATCAACAGTAATATCACCATTTTTAAATCTTTCCAAAGCCTCTTCAGTTAATTGTTGATTAGCCATTGAAGAGCCACCATATGTTGATGAAGACGATAAACCAGTTGAAGCCCCATATGCTGCAGAACCAACTCCACCTCCAACAGCAGAAGTTGAACGATAATTAGTGTTGGAAGAATTTAATGCCTTATTATTAGTTACTCCTCCATAATCAACGTCCATAAATTCATCAGATTTACAAGCATTTTGAACTTCAGAATGCTTATTAACAACATCTGTTAAATGAGTAGCTGTTTTCTCAATTTTATCAGATAGCTGTGAAATTTTATTATATATAGCATTCTTTGCCGTAGCTGCAGCACTACTAATATCACAAAATTCATCCACGGCAGATGTATCGTAACCGTTTACACTATTACTAATTGATTCAGCAGTACCTTTTAAACCACTAATACTATTTGAAACATTATTTACAACATCAGTATCAATCTTAAATATAGCCATATTACCACCCTTCCACACTAATATAAATAAATTATGCTACAAAAACAATATTAATCAATAAATGTAAAAGTACATTATCTATACTAATATTTTATCATTTATTTGTATTATTTGAAGTCAAATAAAACAAAATTAGCAAAAATATTTACAAAATTATACAAAAAAAGTGGCAACCCACTTTTAAATATTTGAAATGGTTTGACTAGCACTTGTATCAGCTTCTTCATTTGCAGCAGTAACATTATAAATATGTGTTTTCATAGCAACTACTTTATCATAAAAAATCTGATAATTCTTACGTATCTCATCATACCTAGCTTTAGCATCTTCTGCTCCAGCACTTTCCCAGTTTGAACCATACAAACTATTCATAACATTGTTCAATTCATCAAAAATTGACATTATATTATCAGCATTTCTTTGTACACCATCAGCATAACTTCTTGCCCCAGCATAATCTTTCTCTTCGAACTCATTCATGAACAATAACCTCCTTAAAACAAATGTGCACCAGCATTAGCATTATCTTCTTCAGTTCTATTAAGAATATTTGCACCTTTACTAATTGCTTCACCTAAATCAACTAATAATTGCTGAAAAGCATTTAAATTTTGAGCTTGCTCTTCATATGATTTATTAAATTCATTTGCAGATAAACCTCTCCAAATAGTCATTAAACCATCAATATTATTTCTTAAACTAGCAAGTTCATTTGCAAAACTTTCTGCATTAGCAACAGTCTGCTTTCCATTAGCATCCATTGCTCCAGTATTTACGCTTAAACCTGACATAATAAATCCCTCCTATCTATGATTAAATTATATAATATATAAAATGAACAAGCAATAAAGATTACACAACTTTACATTTCTATATTTTTTATTATTTTATTGAACTATCCACTGACCATCAGGTTCAGAAATTTTTGATGACTCATATAAGCCGACTTCATTTGAAAGAGTTTGTATATTAGCATATACACCTGAAAGATCATTTTCTAAAGAGTTAATAGAAGTATTATTAGGATTTTTACTATTTTTAAGAGAATTTATTTGAGTTGATATATTATTAGCTCGAGATTTTGCATTATTTAAATCTTCAACTAGCTTTTTATATTTCTCTAAATTTTGTTGTAATTTTTTAACATATCCTTTAACTTCCGAAAGGCCACTTTCAACACCTTCAACAACATTTTTACATTTTTCTATTTCACCATTAGAATCGCTATCAATTTCAGAAAAAACACTTTTCATTTCAGTAGGTTGTACAAAATCTAGCCCATTACCATTAATAGATATAAATTTTTTCCCCCATTCTTCATCTAATTTACTAACAGAAGACTTTATTTTTGAAGTAGTTTCACTCTTTAATGAATTTATTTTATCTAATTCTGAATTAATAGCACCTTTAGCATCACCAATATCAAATGGTAAATAACTAGAAATATTTTCACATAAAGTATAATCCGTAGCTGTGCCAGCTTGTGGAAAAGCACCATCAGAATACTTATATAATCTACTAAAAGCCAAACTAATCACACCCTTCTATTACTATTTAAAAAGGAATTCAATTTTTTTGAATCATCAGATACAAAACCTTTGAAAATAATTTCTTTTATAGAATTATGATCAAACAAAATAAAATTTTGACTATTAATTAACCCTTCTGGATACAAAACAGCACAATAATCAAATACCTTATCTGAAATAACATCCGTACCTTTCAAGATATAACTATTATCAACAGATGATATTTTATATCCAATTATCATAATAGGTTTTTTTCCTTCTTTTAAAATAACAACAGTACCAATAGGTAAAAATTTATCATTCATTTTCTTTCCTCCTAGTTTATAAATCTTTTATAGCTGCACTAGCCGTCTTTGTTAAACTACTTGATCCAGACTTTGTAGCATTTATAATACTATTTTTTTCTTTATCAGAAACACGATCATCCATTTTTGTTTTTTTCTCCACTTCATTTGTAGAAAAATCAACTGTTTTTTCAGCTGCTTTTTTTACTGCACTCTTATTTTCTTTAAACAAATTCTCTGCAGAACTATCAATACTTTTTACAACCGATTTAACTTTATCATTAGAAGAAATAAGACCACCAACTTTAGAGCCAACTTTAGAAGCACCTTTATCAATAACAGTATCAGCAACTACCCCAGCAGCAGCAAAAGCAAGAGAATCATTTAACAAATACCCCTTTTTCAAACCATCTCTAGTATTGCTTCCAAAACTATTTGCAGCATTAGAAATTTTTTTTGAATATTTTGCAACTTGTTCGATTGATTTTTCAGACGTTTCAATATTTCTAACATTAGAAACTCCACTGAATATACTTGAAGTAACTTTACCAGTTACAACCCCCGCAGCAACTTTGCCCCCAAACTTAAATACATCAGCATATATACTATCTTTATCAAAATAACTATATTTATTTATTGCTTCAAAATATTTATTTTTTTCAACTAGATTAACAGATAAATCTTTCAGTGCAAACTTTTTCCAACTTTTAGCTAAATCACTTTGTCCAAAAAAGCTAATAACATCACTACCTAAAATGATTGCCCCGTCGCCAATATCTTCAAAAAATTCAAGAAATCCTTCACCAAATTTAGCACCACCCATAGCAACTGTTGATAGAATTCTTTTACCAGCATCACTAAGTTCGTTTCCTTTCAAGGCTTGCTGATAGGACATAATAAACCCTGTGGAATCATCAGAATATTCTACTGCTAAATAGTTTGCTGTTCTAGCTATTCTAGAAATATCATTTATATAATCATCAGCTAAAACAAAATCACCATTTATATTACTAAAATCTATTGTACTAGTTAAATCAATTTTATGTGTCTCAGCAACACTTTCTAAACATCTAAATGCTGAAGTAATAGAATCTTTATAAGACACCATACTATCACTAATATTTTTAGCAACAGCCAAGCCAACATCATACTGATTAGAATTACATTTAAATTTTGTATCGTCAGCCATCAAAACTCACTCCATTCTAAACATCATTATAACATTTTTTTTATTATTTTAATAATTTTTTCAAAATAATTATTAGAAAACAAACCTGTTTTATAAAAATAACAAAAATAAATGATTATTCCTATAACACTATAAAATAATATAATAAAAATATTAAGAAATCTATTAGTAGAATAAATAGGTATAAAAATTGACAAAATAAATAAAATAGCAATCATAATAATAGAACCTGTCATAATATCAATAATATTTTTAACAAAGCCTTCATATTTTACCTTGTATTTTTTACCTAATACAATTAAATCAATAATAAACGTAGCTAAATATCCAATTAATGTTGCAGTAATTATTCCATAATATGGAGGTAAACTCATCTTATTAAAAGCAACCAACAAATTAATATTTAGAAAAAATTTTAATACAACTCCAATAAATAAACTAATAGTCATATCTTTATAATCTTTAAAACATTGTAATATTGTAGTAGTAATATTCGTTAAAGAAATAAATAAGCCAACAAATATATAATAAGATAATACATTTGCCCCGTATAAACTATCTCCATAAAATAAACACCATATAGGTTTAGCTAAAAAACTAATTCCAAAAGTGATAGGTATACCTATAAATAATATCATATTAAGAGCTTTAATAATATCACTATCTATCTTTTTATTATTTTTTTTAACAATACTTTCAGTCAAATTAGGTATTAAATTAACAATAATTGCACTACTAATAGCAAGTATAATCATATTAAATTTAGCACCCCAAGTTGATAAAATAGAATAAATTGTCTCCGCGTCTTGTGCCTTATATCTAACACTTACTAGACCCCTCACAACCTCAAACATATCTATATAATTATATAAAGACTTAAATAGATCAATCATAATAAAAGGTAAAGAATATTCAATTATTTTTTTTAGAATTATTTTATCATTTATGATAGGTTCATTTTTTTTAATTAATTGCTTATTAAACTTATTTTTATTTTTGCTTAACTTATCAAATAAATAAAAATATGCACATAAAGCCCCAACACTAACTCCTAATAACGCAATTCCAACCGCTGATGCAATATTTAGCTTAAAAACTTTAATAGCAAGTAAACTGCCAAAAATAATAACTAAAATTCTAATCAGTTGCTCAATTATTTGAGAAATAGAAGGTTGTTCCATAAATCTATGGCCTTCAAAATAGCCTCTATAAACACTAAGTAGTGGTACTATTATAATTGCAATACCTATAATTCTAATAACAAAGCTAACATCTTTAATACTACTAGCACCACTAATATTACCAACTATTCCACGAGCCAGCAAAGGAGCAAAAAAAGTAATAATAATAAAACAAATAAAGCTAAAAAGAAACACTATTCTTTTGACCAATTGAAAAGTTCTTTTCTTTGCCTTAACATATCCCAAAGTATGATATTCAGAAACTAATCTTGATGTTGCTAATGGAATACCAGCAGAAGATAAAGACATAAAAAATAAATAAACAGTATAAGCATATCCATATAAAGCTCCACCTGTATTACCAACAATTGCATAAAAAGGAATAACATAAATAGCACCCAATATCTTAGTTATTAAAATACATAAAGTAGTAATAAAAGTTCCAGTAATAAAACTATTCTTTCTCATATACCCTCCATTATAATAATTCTATCATATAAAAGGACTAAATAAAAATAATTAATCATCATAAAACCTAAATAAACATTTTATTGCTTTAAAAAAAAAAATATTATACAATTAATATAAAGAAAGAGGCGATTAAATGAAGTGGTTGATATATGAAATAAATAATAAAGACAAAACACAAGATAAATATGATTACATTATAAATATTAATAGAGATAATAGCAATGAACCACAATTAACAGGACTATATACAATTTCTGAAAATTATGAAGAATTTAAAAGAATAAATAATTTAACTGCATTTTTTGAAGATAATAATAATATTGAATATAAACCAATTAGAAATGAAGAAATAATTAATATAATTAAAAAAAGAATTCAAAACCTATTTATGGACGAAACAGAAAATATCAAAAGCGATAAAATCTATTTTGATAAGACAAGTAGAAATAAAATATCACATATTAAACATTAAAAAAGGATTATCTTAATAATAGATAATCTTTTTTATCTATGAAACTTATAAGTAGAATCGTCTTCAAAATCATCAGTATCATCAATATTTTCTATATTCTCAACCTCTAAATTATTATTTAAATTATTATCATATACTTTACAAACACGCCAATCATTATAAAAATCAATCAATTCATTATTCCTATATTCTCTAAAAGTATTTTTTTGTAAATCATAAGTATTTGTAAGCTTTTTCAACATACTCATCATTAGCAACATAAGGAGGTAATGAATTTTCTTTTTTTACATCACTAAAAGCAATTTTTCCTAATATATAATTCTTTATTAATCCCTCTTGCTCACTATATCCTAACCTATTAAAATCACTATTATAGCCACTATTAGCATCAAATATTTTTCTAAATAAAACTTCTAATTTTTTAGATATATAATCACTAGTAGCATAATTACTCTCAGAATTAGGAGGCAAATATTTAGGATTAATAAAATAATAACCTAATCTATATAATTTTCTAATAAATTTTGTATTAAATACATTCGAAGCATCAGGAGTAAATTGATCATTCATAATAACTTTTTCAATTCTATTAAGTTCTTCAATAGTAGATCTTATTAAACTATCTCTTTGATATTCTTCTTTAGTTAAAAAACCATTTCTTTTCTTATATTCAAAATCAAATAACCAATCATCATAATTAGAATACATATCACCAAAGCTAGTTAAAATTTTCATCTTTATCTCCTCTAAATTATGAATATGTTCCTTATTCAAAATAAAACCATCATCAAAATTTAAACTTTTAAAAAAAGAAGTTTCTTCTACTAATCTATTTAAATACCACCTATTACCCCTCATTTCATTTCTAAGCATCTCAAGAAAATCATCATAATAAACATCCTTTTCTTGTTCCTCATTATTATGTTCAATAAACATAAACTTAGTAGTATAACCAATTTTTTTATCAATATTAAACAAATCATCATCACTTAAAACTTTATGAGGAATTTCTTCACCCTCATATACTTGTCTTAACACCCCATCCGAATCCTCTCGTATATAAGAAATATTATTTCCAAAATGCTTAGTTTGCATATGATTCTGAATATTACCAAGATCAGCATTTAAAGTTAAAAAATAATTATCTTTACCATCACTCACAGCAACAAAATAATGATGTATATCAAAATCTAAATTCAAACTATTTTCTTGAGTAGCAGTAGTTTTAACAATTTTTGATTCTATTCCTAATTCATCAAAAATCCTTTTTAAAATAATTGCAGTACCACGACAAACAACTTTATTCCAACCATCAATATCTGTAGTTTTATCATCATTATATAATTTTTTCAACATCTCATTTGAATAGTTATCTTCACCTAATTTATTCTTTAAACTAAAAAAGAAATCCGTGTTTTTTTGTAAATACTTACCCGTTTCCAAATAAACATACCTAATTTGATATAATTTTGGTAAACTTCTATCTGTTGTTTCTACAACATGTTCTATTAATTTATCAATAGAATCAATTTCCATAAACACCACCACCATTATAATAACATATCAAGAAACGCTATTAACAGGATTATATCCACTCAAATAAAAATTATCATTACTATCCTTCTTTAATTCATATTTATACAATTGTAATTTACTATAATCTTTAATTTCAGCAGTAAATGAGTGAGCCCCATTACATTTGCCAGTATAAACTTTTTTGCCAGTAATATAGTCATATAAACTTATATCAGAACCTAAAGTACAATTAGCAGGAATAAAACCTTGATAAACATAAAACACATATAAATCATTAATCTTTTTATATTTATAAAACTCACTATAACTACTATTTTCAAACTTATTCTTATAAACTGATATTTTATAATAACTAAGACTATTACTAGTATTAAATATAGTACTACCAATATTATCTAAATATACTTCAATGCTATCTTTAAAAGATATATTATTAATACCAATTTTATTTTGAAGTGCCCTATCTTCTAAACTACTTTTATTTAAGCATAATACATTAGTACTAGTACTACTACCACAATCATATAAATAATTATTCTTATATAAATAAGCTAAAAATATTTGAAATTTTAATTTATTATCTAAATTATTAATATTAGAAAAATACTTATTAATAACATTAATATTCATTGGTAAACTGTTAATATAACCCATACCTTTATTTATATCAATATATTCACTCTTATC
>CACYRE010000051.1 GCA_902776735.1 uncultured Erysipelotrichaceae bacterium
AAAATTTGGTATAATATGCGGGTAATAAGGGGATGGTATGATGCCTAAGAAAAATTTTAGTAATTCAGTTGATAAACTTAATCAACAAATTGAATACTTAAAAAAGAAAGAAAAATATCACTATAATGATAATGATACTAGAGAAGAATTACCTGTACATGATAGAAAAAAAATAAATAAAACAATAAACAATACAAGTAAACTAAGAGAAAACATTATAGTAGATAGTAAAAAATATAAAAAAGAAAGTAAGCAAATTCGTGATAATATAGTAACTATTCCAGAAAAAAAAGTAAAGGAAAAAAATAACAATGCTAAAGAAATAATAACTAAAGAAGAAGGTTTATCTTCTGAAGAAACTATAAAATTTAGAAAACTTGAAAACGAAATGCATAGTTTATATGATAAAGTAAATGATGTTGTTGATGATATTGAATATACTAAAACAATTGAATTGAATTCTAATGTATTAAATAACAATATTGAAAAATCTATTTCTAAAATAAATAAAACTATAGATGAAGTTAGTATAAATAGATTAGATGAAATCAAGCAAGTTTTAGCATTTATATTTTGTATTTTACTTATTCTATTTGTTCTATTTATTCTCTTTGTGACCAATTTTTAAAATTAGATACTAATTTTAGTATCTTTTTTTTATTAAGTATTTATGATATTATATACATAAGATAAGAGTTATAATGTAGTGTGATAATTGTGCCTAGGAAGAAATTAATTTTTATTATATTATTTATTATTAATTTTAGGTTGCAGTAGTTGTGCTAATTATAATAATTATATTGCAAATAAAAAATATTATTCTATAACTAAAAAACAATATAATGATTTTTTTGTTAATAATAAACCAAAGGAAAATATTAAGTTAACAGAAATTAATAAATTAAAAGAAAGAGTAAATAAAATAAAATGGTATGATAAAGAAAAGAAAGATTTGTCAAAAAAAGTTAGACAAATTAAATAAATATTATTTATTAAAAGGAAAAATTAATAATGTTTATTTTAATGGTGTATTAGTTTCTGATACATCTATTAATAAAATAACAGGTGAACAAGTAATAACCGATTCTTAGTCACAAGCTAATGGTCAAACAAATTGGTATATTGCAAAAAACAAATTAGAAAATATTTACAATGCAGTAGGTAAAAAAAGCTGTCGTTATTAGATGAATGTAGGTGAGAAAAATGAAAAAAGTAATAAAAAGTTGTCCTAATTGTGATAAATTAATCGAATTTAGTTCCGATGATAAAAAAGTTAAATGCAAGAATTGTAAATCAACATATATAATACAAAGAGGAAAAGATGACAATATAAATTTAGTATTAGACATACCAAAAAGTGTCTTTATTATTCCAATATCTATTTTAATGTGTATAATTTTACTTATAGTAGTATTTTCTACTAAATCAATTAATGCTGCTAGAAAAAATAATAAGAAAATATATACTAATTTACAATCAATTAGTGAGATAAGTAAAAGTGAAGAAGAAAAATTAACAGTAGAGAGTTTATCAATTATTAATCAATGGAATAGAGTTGATTCTAATACAATATTGATTAATCAGAAACATTTAGGATTTTATCTATTAAAAATTAATTCTATATCAAATTTGATTGATGTTTATAAATTATCATATCAAATAGATGGCAATAAATATATTGTATATACTGGAGTAGAATATAATGGCGTTGAAAAGAAAGATAAATTAAAGACAAGAACTAATCAAATACATGGTTTATCATTAAAAGAGGGGTCTAAAGTGATATGGGGTTATGATTCATTAGAAGATTTTTATAATGATATAAATAATCCAGTAAATGCTAAAATAGAAGCAACTAAAGGGCTTTATGTAAAATAAAAAGTATTTGGAAAAAATTTAAATTAAATTTATAACTTAGGAGAAAAGAATAGTGAAAGAGTAAATAAAATTGCTGATAGAGCAATTTTTTTAAGTATTATTATTTCTATATTTATTTTAAAAAAATTATATCAAGAAAAAGTATCAATAATAAAAAACAGGCTTTCTAATTATTTTAATAATTTGTTTTAACATAAGATATACTGAAAGAGAGGAATTATGGTAAAGATAAGATGCATAAATCCTAAATCTATCAGTATTTTTAATTATAAAATAAAAATATATGATAAATTTGGTAATTTAATTGAATGTGGTTATACTAAGAATAATACTTATATTTTTAATAATAAAAGGTGTAGTTTATATAGATTAGAGGTATTTAGTAGATATTTATATCCATATATTGTTAAGCTATATTTCATACCTACTTCTAACATTTACATTTATTTTAATAATAATTCTTCTACTTTCTATTTAACAGATAAAAATTATATTGGTTTACCAATAGAGAGAGGAGAATTAAGATTATGGCAAGTCCCTACAATATAACTATTTCATCTGGTACTGGAGAAGAAGGTATTTTAAATGGAAGTTACAAGGTAAGTGCTGATGTTACAGGATATGAAAATTCATCTATTGAGCCAACTAGTGTAAGTGTTGTTGCTGGAACAAATTCTTATAGTTTTACTATTGCTGCTAGTGGTAGTTTAACTTTACATGTAACAGAGGATGGTACAAGTAGTGGAACTCCAGTTGTTGGAGCTACTTTTTCAAGAACTGATTCTAAAGGTACAAAATATGGTGAATCTGTAACGACAGATTCAAGTGGTAACGCTGTACTTGCAAATGTTCCATATGCGGAAGCTGATGCCCCAATAATTTATTATGTTCAAACAGGATCTGATGGAAATCATGAATTTAGTACTACTGTTGCATCAACTACGATGACTGGGCCTACTAGTACAATTGAAATTCAAAATAGTGCGGCAGCTACTAGAACAATTAATTTAACTGATGCTAACTATGCTAATTTACCCATAGAATCTGGAACATTAACATTAACAAGTAATTAGGAGATATATCTCCTTTTTTATTTAATTTATACTTGAAACTCCTACTAATTTAGTAGTAAAATACTATTGGTGGTGTAAATATGAAAATATCTACCAAAGGCAGATATGCATTAACTATAATGTTAGATATTGCAAAAAAATATAATACAGATGAATTTGTATCAATCAATAATATAGCTGAAAAAGAAAATATTTCACAGAAATATTTAGAAAGAATAGTTGCTATTCTTAAGAAAAAAGGACTTGTTAAAAGTAGTACTGGAGTTAGTGGTGGTTATAAATTAACTAAAGCTCCAAAAAATTATACGATAGGTGAAATAATAAGAGCAGCAGAAGAAAACTTAAATGTAGTTGATTGTATTGAGAAAGGTAAGTGTCCTAAAAAAAGCTCTTGCAAAACTTATGGCTTATGGGAAGGTCTCAATAAAGAATTAAATGATTATTTAGATAATAAAACATTAGAAGATTATATGTAGGAGGATGTATGGAGAAGTTATTAGAAATAAAAGATTTATCTACTATGGCAGAAGATGATCACAATAAAAAAATATTAAAAGATTTAGATTTAGAAATAAATAGGGGAGAAATTCATGTTATTATGGGTCCTAATGGTAGTGGTAAGTCAACTCTTGCCAATACTATATTTCATAGTCCAAAGTATTTAATAACAAGTGGTAGTATTAAATTAGATGGAGTAGAATTAACTGATAAAAAGACTGATGAGATAGCCAGACTTGGTGTATTTATGTCCTTTCAGACACCTGAAGCTATTCCTGGAATTAATTTGGCTCAATTTTTGAAGTCAGCAAGAACTAGTATAACTGGAAAGAAGCCTAATATTTTTTCTTTTCAAAAAGAAGTAGATTCTTATATGGATGAATTAAATATGAAAAGTGAGTATGCATCTCGTGAATTTAATGTGGGCTTTTCTGGTGGAGAGAAAAAGAAAAACGAAATTTTACAGTTACTTGTATTAAATCCTCGCCTTGCGATACTTGATGAGACTGATTCAGGACTTGATGTTGATGCTATTAGGACGGTGTCACGTGGAATTAATTTATATAAAAATGAAAATAATGCTGTTTTAATTATTACTCATTCTACCAAAATACTTGAAAGTCTTCATGTAGATAAAGTTCATATTTTAGTAGATGGTCATATTGTAAAGACTGGAAATGCAGATCTTGCTTATGATATAGAAAAGAATGGTTATAGTAAATATATAAAGTAGGTGTTTTATGAAAACAGATGTAGAAAAATATGAAGACATAAAAACAAGGAATATCTATGAAGAAAAGAGTAATAATTTATCCCTAAAAAAAGAATATGGTTTAAGTGAAAAGTTGATTCGTGATTTGTCTTATGAAAAGGGGGAACCTCGTTGGGTATTAGATATAAGACTAAAAGCTTTAAAACTATTTTATGAATTAAAAGATCCTGATTGGGGACCAGATATAAGTTATTTAGACATTAATAATATCGCAACATATGTTAAACCAATTGATCATGAGAAAAGAAAATGGGAAGATGTACCAGAAGATGTGCGAGATATTTTTGATAAATTAGGTATTCCAGAATCTGAAAAGGCATCTCTTGCAGGAAGTGGAGCTCAGTTTGATTCAGAAATTGTTTACCATAATTTAGAGAAAGATTTAAAAAAACAGGGTGTTATTTATACTAGCTTTGATGAAGGAATTAAAAAGTATCCAGATCTTGTAAAAGAATATTTTACTAAGGCTGTACCAATTACAGATCACAAGTATATTGCTCTTCATTATGCTTTATTTTCTGGGGGCTCATTTGTTTATATTCCTAAAAATACTAAGTTAGATAGACCACTTCAAAGTTATTTCCGTCTTAATGAAAAAGGAGCAGGACAGTTTGAACATACTTTAATTATTGTTGACGAAGGAGCTGATTTGCAATTTATTGAAGGTTGTTCAGCACCAGGATATAATGAGTTAAATTTACATGCAGGTTGTGTTGAATTATTTGTTAAGAAGAATGCTAAACTCCGTTTTTCAACAATAGAAAATTGGTCAAAGAATATGCTTAACTTAAATACTAAAAAATGTTTTGTTGAAGAAAATGGAAAGATTGAGTGGATTATGGGATCATTTGGTTCTAAAGTGTCTATGTTATATCCACTAAGTGTTTTAAATGGACGTGGAGCAACTGTTGAATTTACAAATATTTCCTTTGCAGGAGCTGGACAAAATTTGGATACAGGTTTAAAAATTATTCATAATGCACCTGATACAAATACTATAGTAAATGCAAAATCAATTTCAAAAGATGGGGGAATTTGTACATTTAGAAGTAATGTAGTAGTAACTAAAAAAGCTAAAGATTCTAAAGCTTCTTTATCATGTGAATCATTGATGCTCGATAGTATCTCAAGAAGTGATACTGTTCCATCTTCAACAATAAATACAAAAGATGTAGAATATGCCCATGAGGCATCAATTGGCAAAATAAGTGATGAAGCAATATACTATTTAATGACAAGAGGATTAAGTGAAGATGAGGCTAAATCTTTAATAGTTAGAGGATTTGCTGAACCAATTGCTAAGGCTTTCCCAGTAGAATATGCTGTTGAAATGAATAGATTAATTGAATTAGAACTTGAAGGAACAATAGGTTAGGAGGAGAATATGAAATATACATTAAATAAATTAAAAACAAAGACTACTAATAATTTTAAAGTAAATGATATTACTCTTGACTTAGAAATCCCTAAATTTGATAATTTTAAAGATTACGCTATAACTAATAACTCCAATATTAAAATAGATATTTCTTTAAGAAAAGAGAACATTACTTCAAGTATTGGTCTAACTTTAGATAAATATAAAGAAGTAAATTTAACAATACCAAAAAATATTAAAATAGAAGAACCTATTATATTTGAATATAATTTTAATGAAAATGATAATTTAGTAGATAATTTTAATATTACTTATGAAGAAGATTCTTCTGCAGATATTATAATTATTTATAAATCTACAAGTAAAAGTAGTAATTTCCATTTTTATAAAGAAAATTTAATTAATAAAGCTAATTCTTTTGGTACTATTACTTTAATTAATTTATTAAATGATAATAGTTATAATTTTTATTCTATTGAAAATGAGACTTTAAAAAATTCTAATATTACTCATAATATTATTGATTTAGGTGGAAAGATTAGACTTAGTAATATGATATCTAATTTAGTAGAAGAGAAGTCTAAAAATACTCTTAATAATATTTATTTAGGAGTTAAAGATAATATTATTGATAATAATTATTATTTAACTAATAAGTGTCCTAATACTACCATTATGTGGAGAAGAAGATGTTATTGGTGCTCATGGTGTGTCTACTGGTAAAGTATCACAATCTAAATTATTTTATTTAATGAGTAGAGGATTTGATGAAGTAGCTGCTAAAAAATTAATTATCTTTGCTAATTTTTCAAGTATAATTAATAAGATACCCTCAGATGATATTCAAGATGAAGTAAAAAAATTTATTGATAAAAAAATAATTTAAGTGGGGTTATATATGAAGTATAAGAATTTTTGGGATATATATATGGAGTATTTACCAGATTATATATTTACTGATAATATTACTGATTTAATAAATTTTATTAAAGAAAAAGATTATTATGTTGCTGATATAGAAGTAAAAGATAGTTATAGCTTAAATGATGATGCAACATCAAATCTAGATATGATATTTCTTGAAGATAATTTGAGTGTTAAATATACAGATGAAACTCATCCTATCATAATCTATCCATATAGTACTTTTCCAGTAGTAGTATTTCCAGATTTTTTTAATAAATATAAAGATTTATTATTAAAAATAAAGACAGAACAAGATATTGAAAAAATACAAGGTAAAAAAAATGCTAGAAGAAAAGTTGAATCTACAATTACAATAAATGAAAAATTTAACAATTTAGTTGATATTATTGATTATATAGATGATGATTGTAATTGCTTGATAAGAATTGAAAATATTAAATTAGATGACGTTATATTAAAAAAATTAAGATCTAAAAAAAATAATATTGAATATTTTGACGAAAATGATAAAAAGACTATTATTAGTTCTAAATATGCAATATTATATTATACGTATGAGTCTTTAAAAGAGTATAAGAAAATAATTATTGATGAGACAATTACTGCAAGGGATATTAGTAATTTATTGCTTGTTCCTGATGATACTATCATTGAGTGGAAATTCAGTGGGGATAGTATTATCAAATCTGAAGATTATAATTCTATAGAAAAAGCTCTTGATTATTTAGAAAAAAATGGTAAAAAAAATACTGTTAGAATACATGTTCCTAAGAGAGTCCCTTTTTCACAAACAAATTTGTATTTAAAAAGTTATCAAAATCCTAGAGTTATTGTTCATAACGGCGAGTCTGATTATACTCTTTATTCATATGTTGAAAATGATTTATATTTAAGTTATTTAGTTAATGATATTAAAAATAGTAATTTGACTCCATACGAAAAGTATATGCAAGTATACAATTTAGTTAAAAATTTTAAACCATATAGAGATAATCCAGATGATTTAGATGCTCCTCGTAGTTTAAAGTATATTGTTGATAATAAATATATAGTATGTGCAGGCTTTGCTAATCTTTTAATAGCTTTATTAGAAAAGGTTGGAATAAATGCCTATTATTATTCTGTTGAAATAAAGAAAACTGGTCAGGAAAAAGATTATTCTAGACACGCTAGAGTAATTGTAAATTTGACAGATAAAAAATATGGAATAGATGGTTATTATATTGCTGATCCAACATGGGATAACTCCCTAAAAAATAATTTTTTAACCCATTCAACAATAACTTTTGAAGAGTCAACTCAAGAAAATGAAACTTTTAAAGATAATCTTGAATTAGAATTATTTAATATTAATTCTATTTATGAATATATAGAAAGGGTAAAGAAAATTTTAAGTAAAGATGAAGATAATAGTATTGAATTTAGATATAAAGATTTTGTCCAAAAAATTTTAGATATATTTAAGGAATTAAATCCTAGTTACTATAAATTATTGCAAAA
>CACYRE010000052.1 GCA_902776735.1 uncultured Erysipelotrichaceae bacterium
ATGATTTGTGCACTATTTGAATTAGGCCTTGAAGAAAAAAACGATGAAACTTATGCTAAGGGAATAGAAATTTTAGGAGATAATGCAATTGTTGGAAAAGATCCTCTTAAATATTTAGGATTTGATAATACTTTATATGAATTAGATATTCATAAACATAGAAATAATGATTGCTACTACCATATTGGATTTGCCTATGAAATTGGAGCAATTTTAAATAGAAAAGTAACATTACCAGATTTAAAGTTCGATGAAGATAAGTCTGATAGTATAAAAAATCATATGAAAATCGAAGTTAAAACAAAAAAATGTTCTTATTATAGTGCTAGAATGATAAAAAATGTTAAAATTGGAGAAAGCCCTGATTTTATCAAGAAAAGGCTTTTATCTGTTGGTATGAGACCAATTAATAATGTTGTGGATATTTCTAATTATGTAATGTTAGAATTTGGTCAACCACTTCACTTTTTTGATAAAGATAGTTTAGGAGATAAAATTGTTGTAAGAGATGCTACAGAGGGTGAAGAATTAATAACTTTAGATGGAATAAATAGGACTTTATCTAAAAATGATATTGTAATAACAGATGGTAAAAAAACTGTTTGTTTAGCTGGTGTTATGGGAGGAGAAAATACAGAAGTAGAGAGTAAGACTAAAGATATTTTAATTGAGGCAGCTATTTTTGATTCAGTATCTGTCAGGTGTACAGCTAACAGATTAAATTTAAAAAGTGAGGCATCTATTAGATATGGAAAAGGGTTAAGTTATGAATATACAGAAATGGCAATGAAAAGAGCTTGTCATTTATTAGAGAAATATGCTTCTGCTACTATTCTTTCCGATATAATTATTTATGACAAAACTTTGCATCAGAAGATGTCAATAAAATACTTGGTATTAAAATAAGTACTGATGATATGAAAGTAGAATTACAGAGATTAGGTTTTTCATATACGCTAACTAAAGATAAATTTAAAGTTACAATTCCAAAAAGGAGACTTGATATTGATCCATATGTTAATGATATTGCTGAAGAAATAGGTAGACTTTATGGTTACCAAAATCTTGTTTCTACAACTCCTAAAGTACCTATTAGAAGAGGTGAATACGTAGGAGATGTTAAATATCGTAAAATTATTTCTCATAGACTTAGAGCCCTTGGGTTAAATGAAGCTAAAACATATACTTTAGTTTCTCCAAGTATGGCTAAATTATTTAATTATCGTAACTTACAACATGTAACTCTTCCAAATCCAATGAGTATTGATAAGAGTGTAGTTAGAACAACATTAATTCCATCATTACTAAATGTATATGAGTATAATAAAAAAAGGAAAGTAAAAGATATAAATCTTTATGAAATAGCTAAAACTTATGATAATAAGTATCAGGAAACAAGTCAAGTTACAGGACTATGTTCTGGTTCTTACTTAAGTAATGGTTGGACAAAACCTATAAAGTATGACTTTTATCTTGTAAAAGGAATAATAGAAAATATTCTAGATTACATGGGCTTTAAAAATAGATATAGTTTTGTACCAAGCAAATGTTGTGATTTACACCCAGGTATTAGTGCTGATATTATATTAGATGGAAATACAATCGGTATTATTGGGCGTGTTCATCCTAATATTTGTAAAGATGAAGTTTATGTTTTTGAATTTTCACTCAATGCTTTAATTACTAATGTAGACAAATTAAAATATAAAGCTGCCCCTAAATATCCAGGTATTAGTAAAGATATGGCCTTTATTGTTAAAAAAGATATTACTGCAGGAATGATTATTTCAACTATTAAAAAAGTAGGTGGGAAGCTATTATCTAATGTACAAGTATTTGATGTTTATACTGGGGAAGGTATTGGAGAAGACGAAAAATCGCTTGCCTTTAGTTTAGACTTTATAGATAATAAAAGAACTTTAACAGAAGATGAAGTAATGGATTTATTTAATAAAATAATTGTAGAAGTAGAAAAAAAATATAAAGCAGTATTAAGAGATAAATAAAATCAGAATAATTGACATCTTTTATGATTTTGATATAATTATTTTAATATAAGGATGTGATAATATGGTTAGAAAAAAACGTATAGTAATTATTTGTACTACTATATTTCTAATAATTATCGCATTTTTTTTACTTTATATAGGTAATTATTATAATAATTTATCTGAACCAAAAAACATACTAGGTACTTTTATTGACAATATTAGCAATAATATAATTGAATTAAATAAATTTAATTCTAAATATAATTTAGGAGATAATTTTTCAATTACTGGGAATATGTCCTTTGATTTAGCTAGTGAGAAATATTTACCTAATTCAATTAATATAGAAGATTTAGAAAAATACAATCTAATTAATAATCTAAATAATTCAAAGATAAGTTATGCTATAGCCCAAGATAAAGATAACAAAGAACTATTTTTAGAGGCAAGAGATACAATTGGAACAGAAGATATTTTTTATAATAAATATTTGATAGAAAACTCTACAAAATATTATTTTGTGAGTAAAATATTAAGTACTTATATAAATAATGGAAGTAGTAATTACTTTGAAAATATAAATAATGAATATACTACTAAAGATAATATAGATTACTTATATAATTTTATTATAAAAAGTCTAAAGAATAATATAAATGAGAAAAAAATTAGTAAAACAGAAACTAATATTTCTATAAATGGTAAAGATACTTCTACTTATCAAATAAGTTATACTATTAATGATACAGAAATCAGAACTATGTTATCTAATATATTAAATGATTTGAAAAAAGATAATAAAGCTGATACTATACTTACAAATATTGATGAGAATTTTCATAAAAGGAAAATAAGTGATAACAAAATTTTTCTTTCTAAAAAAGAATGCTTTGTTTTAAATATCTTTGTTGATAAAAGATTTTCTAATCCATTAGAATATCAATTAGTAAAAATAACTAAAGGTAGTAAAAATGTTCTAAGTTATGTATTAGATAATAAAAATAAACGAACCATTACTTATATAAATGATGATACTATGGATTTTATTGGTTATGTTAATATTGCAAAAAATTCTATTAGTATTAATTTTAATGATAATAATAATAAAGATATAGGAACATTAAAATATAACAAGAATTCTAATGGTTTTAATTTTAATTTATTGTTTAATTATAATAATAAATCATATGATATAGTATTTTCTTCTAAGTTTATTAAATATAGTAAGAGCGGTTATACTAATGAGGTAAATTCTTCTTTTAAATATTTAGAAAATAATATTAATATATTAAATGGTAATATTAAAGCTGTAACAAAGATTAAACGTAATGTTAAAATTAGAGAAGATATTTCAAATGCAGTATTAAATAGTAGTTTAAATAAGGAGCAAATTGCTTATCGGGATAATTTATATAATAATATTGTAAAGAGGTTAAAAAATGTTAGATAAATATTTAGATATGGCAGCAATTGAGGCAAAAATTGGTGTTGAAAATGGTGATGGAGGCCCATTTGGGGCTGTAATAATTGATAAGTTTGGAAACGTTTTAGCAAAGGCTCATAACATGGTTTTAAAAACTCATGATCCAACAAATCATGCTGAAATAGTTGCAATCAGACAAGCTTGTAAAAAGAATAACACTCATGATTTATCAGATTGTACAATATTTAGTAGTTGTGAACCATGTCCTATGTGTTTATCAGCAATTATTTGGGCAAATATAAAAGTAGTTTACTTTGGAGCAACTAAGTATGACGCGACAAAAGCAGGCTTCAATGATGAATTAATTTATGAATATTTAGAAAATAAAAACAATTTATTAGAAAAGCATCAACTAAATAATAAAAATTGTCAAAATATATTAATTAATTATAAAGGAGTGAAATATTAATGAAAGATGAAAAAAAAGCTAAAAAAAGTACTAGAAAAGTAAAAAAAGAAAATAACCCCAAAAAAGTTAAAAATAAAAAAACTAAGAATATAAAAAATACTAAGGCAAACAAAAACCACAAAGAATCTAAAATATTTACAGTAGATAACATATTAAAATTAATATTTATTTTATTATTAATTTTAGTTATTATTTTAAGCATTATGGTTATTAAGAAAAGTAGACAAACTAAAAAGAATAAAACTGCTAATATAGTAGTTCCAATTTATGAAACTTCATCTCAAAGTAGCGTAACAATAAATGCTGATAATTTAGAAAAAGAGTATGTTATTAAAATAACTAATTATAAAAATAATGAAATTAATAAAACTGATATGAATTATAATTTAAATATAATTAATAATACTAGTTCTAATATTATAGTAACAAAGAATAATAGTAGTACTAATTTAATAACTAATCAAAAGAAAACAATAGTAAAAGATGAAAAACTTGAAAGTAATACTAAAGATGATATTTACTATCATATTAGTGTTACTGATAAAAGTAAAATTAAAAATAAAGAAAATATTATTGTACAAATAGAAAGCTAACTAAGTTTAATTACTTAGTTTTATTAATCTTGACAATTGAATAGGTGTTCAACTATACTAATTATAGTTAAAATAATATATAAATATAGGTAAGCATATACTTATATATTAAATATAATAGAAAGGAATATGATTAAGTGGAAGAATTGTGTGATTGTAATTTAATTCACCAAGAAGTTGTGAATTTAGCTAAAAGTAAAATGTTATCTGATAGTTTATTTAAAAAATTAATTACTTTTTATAAAGTAATAGCTGATTCAACACGAGCTAAGATATTATTTGTACTAGATCAACATGAAATGTGTGTTTGTGATATAGCAAGTACACTTAATATGACTAAGTCAGCAGTTTCTCATCAATTAAGACTTTTAAAAGATAATGATTTGGTTATTTCTAGAAGGTCTGGTAAAGAAATATTTTATAGACTAAGCGATGAACATGTAACTAAAGTATTTGAAATTAGTTTGGAACATGTAAAAGAAATATGAGAGGATAATTTATGGAAGAGAAAGATGAAAAGATTAAGCAAATTATAATTAGTTCTATTTTATTTATAATTGTTTTATTAGTTGATAAGTTGACTAAATTAAACACACAAATTTTATTTTTAATTTATTTAATTCCATATTTAACAGCAAGTTATGATTCTTTTAAAGAAGGAATTGATGGTATAAAAAAAGGTAATGTTTTTAATGAGAATGTCTTAATGATACTAGCGTCGTTAGGAGCTATGTTTATTGGACTGATTCCTAATACAAAACCTATGTTTGCTGAAGCAATATTTGTTATGTTATTTTATCAAGTAGGGGAGTTATTTGAGTTAATTGCTGAAGGAAAGAGTGAAAAAGAAGTTAAATCTTTAATGTCTATCAGACCTGATTATGCTAATTTAGAAATAAAAAATGACTTAAGAAAAGTTTCCCCTAAAGATATTAAAATAGGAGATATTATTGTTATAAAGCCAGGAGAAAAAGTACCATTAGATGGAATAGTTATAAGTGGTACATCATCTGTAAATACTTTGGCAATTACTGGGGAGTCAGTTCCAAGAAATATTAGAGAAGGTGATTTAATTTATTCTGGATATATAAATAATGATGGAACATTACGAGTAAAAGTTACTAAATTATTTAGAGATTCTACTGCAAGTAGAATAATTGATTTAGTAAAAAATGCTACTAATAAAAAATCAAAGTCAGAAAGATTTATTACAAAGTTTTCAAGGATATATACGCCAATTGTAGTACTTCTTGCTTTAATAATATCAATAGTTCCTTCTATAATATTAGGTAATCCAACTACTTGGATTATTAGAGGACTAACTTTCTTGGTTGTATCTTGTCCTTGTGCTTTAGTCATTTCCGTTCCTTTAAGCTTTTTTGGGGGAATAGGAGGAGCATCTAAAAAAGGCATTTTATTTAAAGGCTCAGAATATTTAGAAAAAATTAGTAATATATCAACTATCGTTTTCGACAAAACTGGTACTTTAACTGAAGGAGTATTTGAAGTAGTCGCAATTCATCCTAATGAAATAGATGAAAAAGAATTACTCCATATAGCCGCCCATGTAGAAAAAGAATCAAATCATCCCATTGCCTTATCAATAGTTGCAAGTTATAATCATGATTATGATATCTCCGATGATTGTCAAGTTAGTGATGTGGAAGAAATAAAAGGCTATGGTGTTAAAGCCAAAGTAAATCATGAGACAATTTATGTCGGAAATGACAAATTAATGAAAAAGAAAGGAATAGATCCTGAAATATGTTCAAATATTGGTTCGATTATTCATATTGCTTCAACTAAAAAGTACTATGGACATATCATAATATCTGATAAAATAAAAGAAGATTCATATCAAACTATTAAATATTTTAATGACAACAATATTAAAACTATTATGCTAACTGGTGATAAAAAACAAATAGCTGTAAAAGTAGCTAAAAAGTTAAAGGTAAGTGAATTTCATAGTGAGCTTTTACCTGAAGAAAAAGAAAAATTTATTGAAGATTTAATAAATAAAAATAAAACCCAAAAAAATATTTGTTTCGTAGGAGATGGTATTAATGATAGTCCAAGTATTGCTTTAACTGATATTGGAGTATCTCTTGGCGGAATTGGTCAAGATGTAGCAGTTGAGGCAGCAGATGTGATTTTAATGCAAGATAAATTATCAAGTCTAATAGATGGTATTAAAATATCTAAAAAAACTTTAAGAATTGCTAAGGAAAATATTGTTTTTTCAATAGCAATAAAAATAATTACTTTAATTCTTGCCGGATTTGGAATTGCAAATATGTGGATGGCTGTATTTGCTGATGTTGGAGTAACAATAATAGCTGTCTTAAATTCTATTAGAACTTTAAAATAAAGAGGTGTTAGTCTGAAAACAAAAAATGAAATTTATTTTATAAAATTCTATAAAAAGGGCAGACTTCCCCTTACCCCAAAGAAAGTTAAAAATTAAGCATCTAATTT
>CACYRE010000053.1:0-8376 GCA_902776735.1 uncultured Erysipelotrichaceae bacterium
CAAAGGAGGATTTATTTTTCTCTTAACGCCACCGCTTCTTCATCTCTCACCCGCAAAGCGGGTGGTTTTATTATGTTCCTATCCCGGAACATAATAAAAGTTATAGATATCAATCTATAACTTTTTTATTTTAAAATACTTGAAAAATAAAGAATTTCAAATATTTAGTTTCAGGTACTCCAATTAACTCTGGATGATCTGGACTAGGACCAGTTGCACTAACTAGTTTTAATTTTACATCTGCTAATACACTAGCTTTTCTAATTGCTTCTTTAAAATCATCTTCTGTTGCAAAATGTGAACATGATGCAGTTGCCAAAAATCCTCCTCTAGGAAGTAATTTCATACCTAAATAATTTAGTCTTTCATAACCCTTTAAAGCATTATTTATAGTTGATTTAGATTTTGTAAAAGCTGGTGGATCAAGTATTATATTTCTTTTTAGGCAATTTTTCTAAAACTTCAAAAGCATCACCACAAATAGGATCAATATCCATATTATTTAATTTAAAATTTTTGCAAGCATCACTCAATGCTTTTTCAGAAATATCAATTGCTGTAACACTCATAGCTCCACCAAGATAAGCATTCATAGCAAATGAACCAGTATGAGTACAAACATCCAATACATTTTTATTCTTTGCTAGTTTTTTTATTAATTGCCTATTATATTTTTGATCCAAAAAGAAGCCAGTCTTTTGACCATTTTCAAAATCAACAAAATATTTAATACCATTTTCAACTATTATTCTCATAGTAATTGGATTATCACTTTTCAGATACCATCCTTTATATTCTTCAAGTCCCTCTTTCAATCTAATAGGATTATCACATCTTTCATATATTCCAGTTATCAAAATATTTTTTTCCTTAAAAACTTCAATTAATGCTTTATAAATAACATCTTTTCTTAAGTCTATTCCTAAAGATAATACTTCTGTTACTAATACATCATCAAACTTATCAACTGTAAGACCAGGAAATTCATCAGCTTCTCCATAAATTACTCTGAAGCTATTTAAATTATCTTTATCAATTACTTCTAATCGATAATTAAGAGCATACTCTACTCTTCGTTTAAAAAAATCATAATCAAATTTATCATTAGTATTTCTAGAAATAATTCTAACTCTAATTTTAGATTTACTATTATAAAAACCAGTACCTAAATATTTTTTCTTTTCATTCAAAACGTCAACTAAACTACCATCTTCTATTATTTCAGAATTTTCTATATTACCTTCAAATACCCATGGATGATTATTTTTAAGTCTTTCTTCACCTTTTTTATCAATTATAACCTTCTTATAATTTCTCATAATATCCCTCACTCTTGTATTGTACCAAATTTCTGACGAAAAGTATTTAGTTTGACCTAATTTATATTTACAAAAAAAAGAACATGAGTTTAGTATATATATATATATATATATCATTCAAAACAAAACGCAACTCAAATGTTACTTAATATTATATACAAATTATCAATTAAATAAAGCCATTTTTGTGATTTGTTTTGACAAATTATAGAAAGAAGGTGTTTTTTATGACTGAAAATTTACAAAAAGTCAAAGATCTATTGCTACTCAGAAAGTGTTCAGATAGAACTGTTTCTAACTATTTGAGTTGTATTAATAGATTTAAAAAATTATTATAATAGAAAGGATTTAAAAGAATCAAATGAAGATGATATTTTAGAATATTTAAGGAAAATAATAATTTAGATGATTCTATCACTTTCCATACACTTAGACATTTATATGCTACTGAATTTATTAAAAATGTCATTAAAATTAAGAAAGGAGAAATATTACTTTTTCCTTAATACTTTATGTACAATAGCGTTATAAAAGTTTTAACCTGCGTTAAAACTCTCATAACTTTCTAGACATTATATCATGAATCAAAAAAATTATTTTACTTATTGAAATATAAATGATATACTAAGAATGTTTGAAGGAGGGAGAAGCATGAGAGTAGTAAAGAAAGAACTTCCTGAAGGAGTTAGAAAAAAATTTGAGACAAGAATTGGTAAAAAAATAAAAGTTATTAATACTAGATATTTAAAAAATAATAAAAAGAAGAGTAAATAAATTAAATCTATTTACTTTTTAATTATGTAGTTTATTTATCATTATTATACTAATAATTTTTTATCAATTAAATAAATATATTTAACTTGTACAACTATAAATATTTATTAGTTAGTCATTTAATTTAATTAAAATTTGTATTTTTGTATATTTTATTTTATATAGTTAATTTTATCATAATGAAACCTCGTTACTATTTTTCTAAGAAACGAGGTTTATATTATTTATAGTCCTTTGTTTAGTGACAATTGCCATTATTGTTACCATTACCACCAAATCCCCAGAAGAGGAAGAAGATAATTATAATAACAATAAATATTGCCCACCATCCATTCGTACCATCATTATTATTAGTACCTTGACTAGTATAAATAGGATATGGATATGCATAATATTATATTAAGAATATTTATGAATGTTCATTACTCCACTGTTACAGATTTAGCTAAATTTCTAGGTTTATCAATATCTAATCCTTTTAAATCTCCTACATAATAACCAACTAATTGAAGAGGAGGGACTATAAGAATTGGTTGAAAATAATAATCTATTTTTGGTACTACATATTTAAAATAATGATCCTTAATATTTATATCATTAGTTATAGTAAACACCTTTGCTCCACGAGAAGCAACCTCAATTACATTTGATTCTGTTTTATTCTTTATTTTATCATCACTTATTATAGCAAATACAGGAGTATCTTTCTCAATTAAAGAAATTGTACCATGTTTTAATTCACCAGCTTGATAAGCATCACTATGAGTATATGATACCTCTTTTAATTTTAAACTGCCTTCCAAGCACATAGCATAATCTACACCACGACCAATATAGAAAACATCATGGTTTTTATAAATATCTTGAGCTATTTTTAAGAATTTATCATGATCATTTAATACTTTTTGTAACTTAACAGGTAATTCTTTTGCTTCTGTTAAAATTTCTGTATATTTTTGTTCTAAGCCTTTTTTATAGGCAGCCCTTAAGGCTATTAAAGAAAGAATTGCTACCTGAAGTAAATATGCTTTTGTAGTTGCAACAGCTATCTCTGGACCAGCCTCAATAAAGATAACATTATCTGCCTCTCTTGCTATTGTACTAGTCTTAACATTAACAATAGCCAAAGTATCAATATCATTTTCTTTAGCTTTACGCATTGCAGCAATTGTGTCAGCAGTCTCACCAGACTGAGATACCAAAATTACCAAAGTCTTTCGATCATAAACTACTTTCTCATAACGATATTCACTTGCACATTCTACAAAACATTTAATATTAGCTTTCTCTTCAATTAAATTTTTACCAATCAATCCGGCGTACATAGCACTACCACAAGCAACAATATGAATTTCTTTATAACCAGAAATATCATATATTTTAGACATATCATTAATATATTTATTTAAAGTTCTAGCAAGTACTAAAGGTTCTTCCATTATTTCTTTTAACATAAAATGCTTGTAATCACCTTTGTCAGCCTCTTCAGCACTTATATTAGCAGTAGAAACTTCTTTCTTTATCTCTTTATTATCCTTATATATTTTTATATTATCATTACTTAATTCAATTACCTCATTATCATTTAATAACATATATTTATTAGTATAATTAATTATCGCAGCAATATCAGATGCTATATAATTTTCATAATTACCTATACCAACAATTAAAGGAGAATCCTTTCTAACAGCATATAATTTATCTTGATCATCAAAAATTATTCCAAAAGCATAAGAACCTCTTAAAATATTCGTAGCTTTAGTAATAGCAGAAATAGGATTACCAGTATAATACTTATTAATTACAGCACAGGCAACCTCTGTATCAGTATCACTTTTGAATATCTGTCCTTCTTCCATTAATTTAGCTTTTAATTCTTCTGCATTTTCAATAATTCCATTATGTACTAAAGTAACTTTGGAAACTTTATGTGGATGAGCATTAGCAACAGTTGGCATACCATGTGTAGCCCATCTTGTATGAGCAATACCAATATTTCCATCTAAAACCTTTGTATTATTAATTTTATTTTCAAGATTTTTTATTCTTCCAGTACTTTTTATCAATTGAACACTATTTTCATCCTTAATAGCAATGCCGCTCGAATCATAACCTCTATATTCTAGTTTTTTTAAACCATCTATTAAAAATTCAATAGGATTTTTCTTTCCAATATATCCTATAATTCCACACATATATTCCTCCATAACAAAAAAAATGGATGATATATACTTTGTTATAATATTGATTTTATTTTTTCCTATATATCTTACGAACCCTTTATCCGTAGTAGTACCCGCCGAACATTTCGATAACTACTAACCTCGTCATCCATTCAAGGATCTGGCGCTTACATATTAAATTATTAATATGAGATAATTACTACAACCTTCCCCATAATTATCTTATGTTAAGTATATAGAAAATATTATTTTTTTGCAAGTTAAAGAATCATTATAGTAATGATTCTTATCTTTTAATTTCTTCTTCTGATAATATATAATTTAATTTCTCATCAGTAGCTTTATTTTTCTCAATTAATATATCTTCTGTTTTAGAATCATTCTTTATGTTTCTATACCTAGCCTCAATTAATCTTGAATTATCTAAAAAAGTCAATTCTTCATCAGAAATAGTTTTATTTTTTTCTTTTAACTCTAAATCATTTATATATAAAGTATTTCCTTTTAAAGAGAGTTTATTATCTTGGGCTATATAAAATAAATAATATGTAGTATTATTTTTATCTACTTTAACATAAATATTATAATTATTATTCTTACCAGGAACAATATTACAAAGTCCTTCATTAATATTACCATCTATTTTTAAAGAATCTCTTGTAAAATAAATATTTTTAATAATAGATGTACAAGTAGCCTTATTTACACTATTTTCTTTAAAGTATTTATCATGTTTACTCGGAAAAATAACTCTATACATTGAAAAAAATATAATAATTAAAAATAAAGCATATATTATTAAAGCTATAACAAAATTTACTCCACCTTTTTTTTTACACAATTGTTCAATAGAAAAATCATCATCATATTGAGATTTCTTCTTTAAATAAAGTACTCTTTTTTTCGCAACAAATAAATATATTGGATTAAATAGTAATCCTGATAAAATCATTACTACTATTAAATAATATAAAAAATATTTTGTAAATACTCTTAAAACAATACCAGTTATTATTAAACCTATTATTCCAATAATATAGAGTTTTCGGTATAAAAAATACATCCAATTAAGAAAAAATGCATAAATATTTATTTTTTTCCTAGCTACTTCTTTATAATCTTCTCCAATATATGCTTCTAAGAAACGATCATATTGAAAATCAAAGAACGATTTTTTCTTACTATCTTCTGGCTTTGTATTGAAAGATTGTATTTCTATATCATTAATATCTTGATTGTCTTCTATCAATAAATCGTCGTCATTATTTGAAATATCGTCATCTAAAGATATATTATCATCGTTATATGGATAGTCATCATCTAATGATATATTATCATCTGAATTATTATTTAAAGATAAGTCGATATTTTCTGACTCAAAATTATTTTCTTTTTCATCTTTTGTCTCATCTTGCTTATCTCCATTATAATAACCACATGAAGAACAAAAAATCTCATTTGTTTTTAACTTTTTACCACAATTTTTACAGTGCATAAATTTCCTCCCTTTTTATTAATCTTCTCCCAACCTTTCCATATTAATTGTTTTATTCTGAACACTATATTCTGATAGTTGCTCTTCAAACATTTTGTTAAATTCTGGCATATTTTTTTTTATTACATCAGGATATATATTCTTACTATTCATAATAGCTTTTTTAAAATCTATTATATTAACTTCATGTCTATTCTCAAATAAAGCATTAGAAAATGCTTGTTGAACAATAGTTAAAGAAACATCTGGATATCTTGAACCTATTTCATAGATTCTTTTATATTCACTAGTAATATCAGTGATAAATGTCATTATACGTTGTTGAATATATGGAGAATACATCATTTTAGCACCTGTTCTATATTCAATTTTTGGAAGAGTTCCAAGAAGTATCTTTATATTTTCTTCTCTAGTTGGCTCTTGAACCTCAACTTTTTGAAAACGTCTAACAAAAGCCTTATCTCTTAAGATATATCTTTCATATTCCTCTGTTGTAGTTGCTCCAATTACCTTGATATCACCTCTATCAAGAGCAGGCTTAAACATATTAGCAAAGTCTAAAGCTTCTCCTTTAGTTCCCATTAAAGTATGAATTTCATCGATAAAAAGAATCAATTTTGTCTTATCTTTTAATTCATCAATTAAAGTTTGAACCTTAGATTCACCGGTTACAGGATCAGTACCAAGCAAAGCGGCAGTATTTATTTTAATAACTTGATAACCCTTTAAAATATCAGGGACAAGATTTCTTTGAATTCTATATGCTAATCCTTCAACAATAGCAGTTTTACCAACACCAGGTTTACCAGTTAAAATAGCTGATTTATCGGGAGTTAAAAGTATCAAAATCATTTGTTTTATCTGTTCATCTCTACCAATAGCCGGATTAGTAATATAATTGTTTTTATTAAAATTTTCCCCATAATTTTCAAGTATACTTATTCTCTTTGATTTAATATCAAAAGTCTTTTCTACTTTATTATTAAATTCTTTTTCTAAATTCATAAAATCACTTCCACAATCTACTATGATTATAACATATTTTATTTTCACTTTATATTTTTTTTGTGTTTTCTATAGGATTTACATGAATTACAGTTAAATATATTTCAGGAAAATTATTAATAATTTCTTTTTCTAAGTTATTAGCAATTTCATGACTTTCAAAAGTTGATAAATTTCCATCAACAAAAATAGTAAATGATATTTGGTAACGATAACCAACTGGAGTAGCATTAAAATGTTGAATATGATCAATTTCAGAATGTTTTTTTATTGTAGCAAGCACTTCATTTTTAGTCTTTTCATCAATACTTTTATCCATTAAAACGTTATAACTTTCCATAAATATTCTAATAGCTGAATAAACAATCCATAAAGATATAATTATACCAATAATACCATCTATATATTTAATATTATTAGCTGATAATATAATAGAAATTAAAGTTAAAGTAGTTACTAATATATCATTTCTGTGATCAAGACTATTTGCCTTTATTAAAATATTATTAGTTTTTTTATATAAAATATTAGTAATTATAAATAATACTAACTTAGTAAATATTGTTATTAAACACACAAATATTAACCAAATAGAATATTTTATCTTTTGATCTTTAATTAAAGAAATAATTGAACTTTTAATAGTAGTATAACTAAGTATAAACATAATTATACTCATTAACATACTATAAATATATTCAGCTTTTCCATGTCCTAGATTATGATCATTATCTGCTTCTTTTGAACTAATTCTATTACCAATAAAAGTCATCAACGAAGAAAAAATATCACCTGCACTATTAAAAGCATCAGCAAGTAATGATTGACTATTACTTAAAAGAGCAAAAACGCCTTTTAATATTGCTAAAAAAATATTACCTATTATTCCTAATATTCCAGCTACTTTAGTAGCTTTAAATCTATTCATAATTTACACTCTACTTTCTATATATAAATATATAATTACTTTAATACTATACAAGTATAAATAGTATATCATGTTTTTTTTATAAAAAATTAAAAACCTTATTTTATTTAAAACAAGGTTATAATAATCTTATTTTTGTGGCTTTAAATCAAATATTACATCAACATTTTGGCAAACATTTTCAGAGTGAGTAACAATTATTACACATTTATTTTTCCTCTTAGCTAAATTTTTAAATATTTTTAAAATTTCATTTTCAGTTTCTTTATCTAAGTTTCCAGTTGGTTCATCAGCTAGAATCATTCTTGGATTATAAGACAAGCTTCTAGCAATTGCAACTCGTTGTTGCTCTCCTCCTGATAGCTTTAAAACTCTTCTATCTTTTTGACTCTCCTTTAGGCCAACACTTTTCATTAACTCAATAGCCGTTTCGCTTTTATTCGCAACTTCTACATTACTAATATCCATAGATAAAATTATATTTTCCATTGCTGTTAAGTGAGGAAGTAAATTATAACTTTGAAAAATAATTCCAATATCACTACTACGATATTTATCTAAATCCTGTTTTTTTAAATCTTTACCATTATAAGTAATATTTCCCTCATAATTAGTTTCTAACCCACTAAGTAAAGATAACAAGGTAGTTTTTCCACTACCACTTTTTCC
>CACYRE010000053.1:8383-9430 GCA_902776735.1 uncultured Erysipelotrichaceae bacterium
TTAATAGCATAAACTTTTCCTTCATTAAATTCATAATTAATATTTTTAAAAACATAATCGTCTTTTAAAGCATCACTATATCTATAAGAAACATTTTCTAATTTTAATAAACTCATATATTCCTTCTTTCTTTAACTTCTTTCTTTTAAAATTGTTAATGGTGAGAATCTTTCAATACTTATAATTGCACTTGAACAACTAATCAAAGTAATTATTATACCTATGCCAAATAATTCAGCTAAGACTTTAAAATCAACTACTGCATTAATATTTTTTACTTCAGATACATTAGCAACTCCTTGAAAATTACTTTTATTTTCCATTCTAGTATTACCATTTGGTTCACCATGTCCAAAATTAGAAGCAATATTTTCACTTTTACTTTGAGACTCACTTATTTCATTTTGTAATAAGTGATTTGAAACAGGGACTGACAAACAAGCTCCAAGACCTGCACCTATTAACATAGAAGCTGCAGATACAATTAATAATTCACATAAGAATTGTAAAACCACTTTAGACTTCTTCATACCAATAGTTCTTAAAACTCCAATTTCATATTTTCTTTCTCTAATATTAATCATATTAATTATAAATAGAACTATTGTTCCAATTATTATAGTAATAATTAAAAATGTAGTAGCAAATGTTTTGACATTAGAAATAGCTTTAGTTGCATTTTCTACTAAATCTAAGTTAGTCTCAACCATTAAATTATTATCTAAACCTTTAGTTTTTAATTCAGATTCAAATTTAGTAACTACTTTACTACTAGTTAAAGTAAATGTAGGTTTAGTTTCTACTTTTAAGTTAGAATTAGCATCAGTTAATTTACTAACAAAATTAGTATTAGTAATAATAGTATTTACAGAATTAGAAAACATAGACATACCATTATCATCATTTGATTCTTCTTCATAAATTCCAACAACTTCTAATTCATAAGTTTTAGAAGAATCATCTGGATCAGTAATAGTAATTTTATCTCCTACTGAGATATTGTTTAAGGTTGCTAATTCTTTATTAATTAAACAAGTATCACTATTA
>CACYRE010000054.1 GCA_902776735.1 uncultured Erysipelotrichaceae bacterium
TTAAAAGTAAATAGTGAAATTATAACTATTTACTTTTTTATATATTTTTCTGTCAAGTTAGTGTTTGGTTATTGTTTAGATAATTTAATTGTGCTATATTTTATTTATAAGATACTACTTTGAGTAGTTTTCTTTTTGGAGTTGATACTATGTCTATTAGTGAGAATGAATTTAAAAAAGAAAAATTAATATTAAAAAAAGTTAATAAATTATTAAATGATACAATTGATTCATTAGGAGTTAGAGTAAGTCAAGATGAGTTAAATTTAGTTGAATTTAAAAAGGTTATGTGGGATGACTCAAACACTTTTGATGAAGGAGAAATTGGTCAAGTTAAGTTAGCAACTTCCGATGAAGAAAATAAATTACTACAAAAAAAGAATTATTATAAAAGATTAATGCAAATTAAAGATAAACCATATTTTGCCTCTATTGTTTTTAAAGATGAAGATGGTGATATTTATAATATATATATTTCTCTTACTTATTTAAAAGATAATATGGCTAATAATATATTATATGATTGGAGAAGCCCTATATGTAGTTTATTTTATGATTATGAAACAGGGCCTTGTATGTATCTTGCTCCTGGAGGAGAGATACATGGTGAATTAAAAAGAAAAAGACAATATAAGATAGAAAATGCTAAATTATTATCTGTCTTTGATAATTCTTTAAATATAGATGATGAAGTATTACAAGAAGTACTCGCAACTGATTCATCTGAGAAGATGAAAAACGTTGTAAATACAATACAAGTAGAGCAGAATAAAGTAATTAGAAACTTAGAAGACAATAATTTAATAGTTCAAGGAATTGCTGGATCTGGTAAAACAACAGTTGCACTTCATAGAATTGCTTTCTTACTTTATAGACTAAAAAATATAAGTAGTCAGAATATTTTAATATTTTCTCCAAATAATATATTTACAGAATATATTTCAGATGTTTTACCTTCTCTTGGAGAAAATAATACTATGCAGACAACATTTGCTGATTATATGGCCTCTTTTTTAAATGAGTATAAAGATGTAGAAAGTTTTACAGATTTTATATCAAGATATTACTCATATAAAGAAGAATTTCCCGAACTTGTTGAATATAAACAAAGTGATAAAATTATAGATGACTTAGATGCTTTTATTGATAATTTTATTGATAATTGTAAATTTTTAAGCGACTTTAAAGTAGATGAACATGTAGTTTATAAAGATGATATTAATAAAATGTTACATGAAAAATATGTTAAACTTCCTCTTATGGAGAGAGTAGATGAAATAGCTGAAGCAACTTGTTCTAATGCTTATAAAGGTAATTTAAAAAAGCTTAAGACATTTCATAAAAAATTAATAGATAATTCTAATTTTCATAAAAAATATAAAGATATATTAATTGAGTTTTTTGAAAGTGAATACTGTCGTATTAAAGTACCTAGTAATATAATTAAAAAGAGTTTGAATAAAGATATTATAAATTATGAAGATGCTCTTCTTATGACTTATCTTAAAGGAACATTAGAAGGATTTATGTATGAAGCAGGAATTCGTCAGGTAGTAATAGATGAAGCACAAGATTATAATAGGTTACAATATATTATAATTAATCAAATATTTAGAAAAGCAGATTTTACAATACTTGGAGATATTAATCAAAATATTAATCCTTATTATCATTATAATAGTTTAAACGACTTAAGTGATTTATTTAGAGGAAGTACTAAATATTTAGAACTATTAAAGACTTATAGATCTTCTCCTGAAATAATAGATTATACAAATAAAATACTTAATTTACGTCATGTTAATGCGATAAGACGTGATAATCATAAACCTGTGATTATAAGAAAAGGAGTAAAAGATCTTAAAAGTAGAATAGTAGAAGACATTAAATACTTAAAAGAACAGTACCGAAGTTGTGCCATTATTACTAAAGATAATCATGAAGCACAAAAAATATATGACTTAATAAAAAATGATATTGATATTAGTTTAGTAGATGCTGATAGTAAGATTTTTATTAAAGAGTTAATTATAATACCGGCTTATGTATCTAAGGGATTAGAATTTGATTCAGTAATTATTTATAATGATCGTGATAATTCTTATAAGAAAAATGAGAGAAATTTACTCTATGTTGCATGTACTAGATGTCAACATGAATTAATTATTTATAATTAAAAAATAGGATTTAAAGTAGTCCTATTTTTCCTTTGGTATTATGAAGTAGAAGTTACTTCCTTTATCTTTTTTAGTCTTTACTCCATATTCATATTTATGTAGTTCTAAGATATTTTTAACTATAGATAAACCTAGACCTGTACCTACTAAATTTCTTTTATGTTTCTTCTTATTTTTATAATATTTATCCCAAATATATGGGATATCTTCTTCTTTAATACCTTTACCCGTATCTATTATTTCTATTAAGGTTTTTTTAGTATCTGAATTTATATTTATTGTTACTTTATTATCTTCTCCAGTATAGTTTATAGCGTTATTTATTAAATTATAAATTACTTGTCCAATCTTTTTTCGATCAGCTTTTATAACTAGTTTATCTATATTGTGATTAAAAATAAATTTATAGTTTTCTGTTTCTTGATATAATTTATATTTTTTTAGAATATTTTTGGTTAATTCTATTAGGTCAAATTCAGTTAATTCTAAGGTATCTAGATTACTTTGCATAACTGATAGTGTTAAGATATCATTTACTAAAGTTGTTAGTCTATCGGACTCAGATATAATTATATTCATATCTTCTTGTTGCTTTTTGCTATTTCCGGCATGTAAGTCCATACTCATTTCTGCATAGGCTTTTATCATAGTTAGTGGTGTTTTTAAGTCATGTGATACATTGGCCATTAAGTCTCTTCGATATTCATCAGTTTTACTTAATTCATCTTTGGTATAGTTTAATGTCTTTGATAAATCATTTATTTCTGTTATTTTAGTATCATTATCAAAATTAATATTAAAATCTCCTTTAGCTAATTTTTTAGCTTTATTATTAATCTCTTTTATTGGACTTGCGATATGCTTGGAAATAAAATAGGCTAAGATAAAAGCAAAAGCTAAGGAAAGTATTGTCATAACTGCTAATTGTTTAGTAATTAGAGTAGTAATTCCACTAATTGGAGTTACTGATGCATTAACAAACGCATATCTATCATTATCTAATCTTAAAGCATAAACAATAGTTGTCATATCATTATTTCTATTAGTTAGTTGATATTCTTTGGAGTCTTCTTTACTATTCATAAAATCAAATTTAAAGTAATCTGTTTTTTCACTGTTGGAAATACAACCTTTACCAAAATAAGTAGAGTGATATAATGAATCAAAATTATTATCATCTACTTCAATACAAACACTCTTGTCTAAAGCAAGAGTGTTAATTTTTTCATTAAAATTTTCCTCGTTTTGATATTTATTTATTCTAGAGGCTACTGCTTTTACATCATTTACTTTTTGTTCTTTATAAAAGCTTTTAAAGAATAAAGCTTGGAATATCCAAAGAAAAGCAATTATGAAGATAGATAGTATTATAAAATATTTTAAAATTACATAATTTAAGCTATTCTTCTTTTTCCACATATTTGTAACCAACTCCTCTTACAGTAATTATATGATTTTTATATTTTCCAAGGTTATTTCTTAACATTTTTATATGAGTATCTACGGTTCTATCATCTCCATAAAAATCATACCCCCAGACATTAGAAAGCAATTGCTCACGTGAAATAGCAATTTCTTTATTTTTAATTAAATAGGTTAGGATTTCAAATTCTTTCGGGGTAAGATTAATTATTTTATTATCTATTTTTAGTGTGTGTGCAGAATAATTAATCTCTAAAGAGTCGAGTTTATAAATTGTAGGCATTTGTTTGGATGTTCTACTAAGTACAGCTTTAATACGGGCTATTAACTCTTTTGGTGAGAATGGTTTAGTTACATAGTCGTCTATTCCTAAATCGAATCCAGAAAGTTTATCATATTCTTCTCCACGAGCAGATAATACAATAGTAGGTATTCTTTTTTCAACAGGTAACTCTTTTAACATAGTAAAACCATCCATTTCAGGCATCATAATATCTAATACCATTAAATCATAGTCGGTGGTTTTTAATTTTTCTAAAGCATCTTTACCAGATGCAGCTTCATCAGTTTCATATCCATTATTAGTACAATATTCTTTAATAACTGATCTAATTAAATCTTCATCATCAACTATTAATATTTTCATGAAATCCCTCCCTAATTAAGAATATTATACGATAAATATGTAATTTATGTGAAAATTTTAAGTATAAATTATGTTATTTAAGTAATATTTTAATTTTTTATATTGGTAAGTAGTTGTAAATAATATATTTAATGAAATAGAAATAATAAATGAATATATTCCTATTTTAAATTGAGATAATATTATCAAAGAAATTATTCTTGTTGAAATACTTATTAATGAAGCAATAAAGTTTGTTTTACTTTTACCAATAGCCTCTAAGCAGAAAGAAAGAGGTGCTTGCAAGTATTCTAAAATTATTATTGGAGCAAGTATTCTCAAATAATTTACTCCTTCTGTAGTTTTATAAATCAATTTTAAGAAAAATTTGCTTTTAATTATTAAGGGTAGAATTATTATAGTACTAAATATTAATATTAAAATTAAACATAATTTAATTTTATTTTTTACATAAGTTATATTTCCTTTAGCATACTCTTTAGATATTAATGGTAGTAGGGCTTGTGATATAGCTAGTGTAAAAAAAGATGGTAAAAGTATTAGAGGAATTACATAACCAGAAATTACTCCATATTCATGAGTTATAAAAGATAGAGGATAATTTTTTGTTAAAAATTTTAAAATAATAATTGGTTCTAGGAAATATGCTATGCTGCCTATTAGTCCTGATAAAGTATTAGGAATACATATTTTTAGTGTTTCTTTCATATAAGTAGTACTTGGTATTAAATCATCTTTTTTTATTGTTACATTTTTAGGTAGAAAAAAGATTAAAATTATAGTTGATACTATCTCACTAATTATATTAGATAAAATAATATAAGTAATGGTATATTTCATTCCTATTTTCATAATTTTTGAAAGACCAAAGATTATTAGTAAAAGTCTTGTTATATTTTCTATAATATTACTTGTTACATGTGGAATCATTTTTTCTTTACCAAAGAAATAACTTCTTACAATGGAAGAAATTGTTGTAAAGGGAATAACTAAGGACATTGCTAGAATACTGGGTATTAAGTCTTTATTTTTTAAAAGATTTATACTTATATATTTAGATGTTAGAATAATAATTATTATTAGTATGATATTTATTATAAATAGAATTGGTATTGTTGAGGCAATTAGTTTTTTATTATTTCTTTTATCTTCTGATATAAGTTTAGATAGAGAAATAGGAGCAGAAAAAGAGGCAAGATTAATAAAGAGCATAAATGTTGGTAATATTAGCATATACATACTTATACCTTTTGTACCTATTATTCTTGACATAACTATTTTAATTATTAAACTTAAAATTTTAGTAATTAAACTACCTATTAACAATATAAGAGTTGATTTAACAAATTTATTTTTCATAATAAATTTTATGAATTTTTATAAAAAAATATATCATATTTAGAATAGTTATGATATATTTATTTAGTAAGGTATTTGTCGAGAATTGTAAATCGAACAAAAGTAAATATTTGTAAATAAATTAGTAAAGTTAGTTAATTAATTTTAATTTGTTATTTATAGATAAAAATGACTATGTTAAAATTGATATTGTAGAGGTGGACATTAATGAATGATTTAGTAGAGTTTTTAACTTCACAGGAGATTATGGTTGTTTATTTGATTGCTGGAGTTTTATGTTTAATTTGTTTTTTAAATTATATTTTTAAATGTAATAGTAAAAAATATCGAATGAAGAATAATACAAG
>CACYRE010000055.1 GCA_902776735.1 uncultured Erysipelotrichaceae bacterium
AGCACCATCGTCTAATATTATATATTTTTACCACTTAAATGCAACTTTTAGGTTTGAATAGGTAAATGCAATATTTATTAGTTTTTAAGGTAGCATTTACTTTTACAATTGAGATGAATTATGCAATATTCAGAAGCAAACCTATAAAAAGCACTAATGCCTTAGCAGGCATTGGTGCTCATGATAATAGAGAAAAAGAAAAATATAAATCAAACCCAGATATAGACTTAACTAAATCTCATGAGAACATAGAATTAGTTCCATGTGATAAGAAGTATGTTGAGAAGTTTTATGAAATAACAGCTCCATATAAAGAAGAATGGGATGAAAGAATGAAAACTGAAAGACCAGAACGAAAAAGAACATTCACAAAGATGGTTAATGATGGTAAAAATGTTGTAGCAGATGAATTAATACTAACTGCTTCTCACAATTTCTTTAATGATATGTCTATAGAAGATATAACTAAATGGGGAAATAAATGTATGGATTTTGTTTATAAAGATATTGGATATAATAAGAATCAAATAATCAGTGCTATTATTCATATGGATGAAACAACACCTCACTTACATGTAGTAGCAGTTCCATTAATAAAAAGATTTGATAAAAGATCAAATAAAGAGAGATACACGTTATCTAAAAAAACATATATTCACGATAAAATGCATTTATCTGAATTACAAGATAAATATCATAAGAGAATGGTCGATAATGGCTACGATTTGCTTCGTGGAGAGAGCAAATTTGGTAGAGAGTATATTCCAGTTAATGAATTAAAAAAAGTTACTAGATGGCTTAATAAAGACTTAAATACAAGACATGAGAAATTAGATAATGCAATTCTACAATTAGAAGATAATATGAAATCAAATAAAGAATTATTTCTTGATAAAGAGTATGTTAAGATAAAAAAAGAGACATTTGAAAATATAAAAGATGTAATCAACGAAACAAAAAACGTAATGGAAGTCCAACCAAAGTTGGAATCAGCATTTAAGAAAGTTGATGGATTCACTTCAAGTTATAAATCTCTTCAAATGACAACAAATAAGCTTAATAAAGAAGTAGAATCACTAAAAGATGATAATGAAAAATTGCAAAAAGAAAATAATTCATTAAAGGATATAATTTCAAATCTATTACAAAAAATAAAAGAGTTCTTTAGGAAAATATTAATACACGGAAACGACTATTCAAAAGATGAAACAGAAAGCAATGTTATAGATTTATATTTAGATGATAGTTTTGATCAAAAAGATGTCTACCAAATTTCAAGAGGAACAACTAAAGAAGACAACTTATTTGATATAGCTGATATACCAGATTACTACAAAGAATATAATAAAAGTCAAAAAGATAATTATTACACATATGATCAAGAAGATAAAAATAAAGATGATGACTTTGAATTATAGATTATTTACTAATCTTATTATCAATAAGAGTTAGTAACACACTACTAAGTTGGAGACCAACTTATATGTGTGCCAAGGAATTCTCCCTTTGGAATCCCGTCAAGCACCAATACTACAAACTGATGTAAGTAGTAACGGTGCCTTTTTTATTTCATCATCTACATTCATAAAAAAGAAAAAAGTCTTTTCACTACGTTCACCACTTTCATTTAACTGTCGTTAAACAAAACGTGTACGTCTTTTTATAAAAATACTATCGCCACTTTCATTGCTAAAGCAACAAAACGTGCCACGTATTTTTGAATAATTAGCATTCAGTAAGAAAAATATAATTTATTCATGGTATAATGTAAGTGAGGTGGATAAAGTATGAATGATAACTTAATATTTTTCATGAATGCTTTTATGTTTGAATTAGAAGAATTGCTTAACAAAAACCTTGGCTATTTTGATGATGTAAGATTTCAATTTGATGAAGCAAATACTGATCAACAAATAAAAATTAAAATTAAAGAATTTATATTAAATAATTTTCAAAAGATTAACAGTGTAACTGAGATTAAGGAAAACGGAAAAGATGCTCTTATCTCACGTGATGATTTTAAAATATCAAATGTTAAAGTACCATCAGAATTAACCGAAGATGATAAATTATTTGTTAGAAGCTCTAGAACAGCTGTATATACAAATCCAGATTTACTATTATTTATTTCGACAGGAAATACTGAATATAGAGTTTCGGTTGAAGTAAAAAGTACAAAAAATGACAAAATACCAGGCTCCAGCATTCAACAAATTGATATTAATGATTGGGTAATCTTTTTAAAACATGATGACAAACACATAATAGAATTTGTTACTGGAAAATATATAGATTCGATTAGTGGAACAATGCAGTTTCCTGATAGGAGTCCTAGACCGCAAGTGTCATATAATATATTAAAAGAGTGGAATAAAGATTATCGTAGTTTTAATGATGGTATATTAACATTTAAAGAAGATAAAAATCAAAAAGATAAATTACAACTAATAGAAGATTGGCAATTATTATTATCTAACAGATGGATGAATACTTTAAAAAGTAAAAGAAAAAATACTAATGAACCATGGTTTAATAATAATATAAGAAAATTTGCAGTATTATTATTAGAATATTATGAATCGCTTACACAAGAAGAAAAAGAAGAGTATATTAATTATATAAAAAGTAATATTACTGGTGATGATGATGAGTAATAAAAAATATAAGGTTGTTTCTTTGTTTTCTGGCTGTGGTGGAATGGATTTGGGATTTGAAGGTGGTTTCACATATTTAAATAAAAAATATAAAAGCAATCCGTTTGAAATAATCTTTTCAAATGATTTTGAGAAAAAAGCATGTGAAACATATAATTTAAATTTTAAAAATAAAAGTGTATGTGAAGATATTCATAATATTAATGAAAATGATATACCTAATTGTGACGTAATTATTGGGGGATTTCCTTGTCAGGATTTTTCACTAGCTGGTAAAAGAAGAGGCTTTAATAGTCAGCGAGGACAATTGTATAAAGAAATGTTAAGAATTGTTAATTGCAAAAAGCCAAAAGTATTTGTTGCAGAAAATGTTGAAGGAATAAGTATTAATATTGAAAATAGTTCTCCTTTATTAAAAATAATAGATGAATTTAAAAATATAGGCTATAAAGTTGATTATCAACTATTTAATACTGCTGATTATGAAGTGCCTCAAACAAGAAAAAGAATTATAATAATAGGAGTAAGAGAAGATTTAAACATTAATCCATGTTTTCCAAAGCCAATATTATCTCAAAGTCAATGGATTACGGCAAAAAAAGCAATAGATGATTTGTGGGACAAAATTGATACGGATTATGTCAAAAATCATACTTCAAATGACTATTCTAAAGCTAAGTTTTCGGAAAACGGAAAAGGTCAAGGAAATAGACAAATAGAAGCAGATAAACCATCAATAACTATTAGGGCTGAACACCATGGAAACATAGAAGGACATTACAGAAGTACAAATCCAGCAGATCCTACAAATAAAAAATATTGGAGAAGACTTTCTGTAAGAGAATGTGCGAGAATTCAGAGCTTTCCAGACAGTTTTATATTTCCTTGTGCTGCTTCATCGGCTTATAAACAAATTGGAAATGCAGTTCCACCAGTCTTCGGGTGGCATATTGCAAATAATGTATTAAATATATTAAAAAGTGTTGAATAATAATGCTAAATGTAATAAATTTATTATTTAAATGATTTATCTTTGATAAAAATAAACAATATAAAACTAGTGTTTAAGCACTAGTTTTCATTTTCAATTATTTTTTCAATTTCAGTTCCAATTTTCTCTATTACACCAACTACCAAAGCATTACCCATCATGAAATATCTTCTTTTATCAGACATTCCTGTATTAGTCCAATCATCTGGAAATCCATTTATTCTTTCACATTCTTTAGGAGTAAGTAGTCTTAGTTTTTTAGTTTTAAAATCTTCAATGACATGTGTAGTTCTACTAACTCCACTTTCGCTTGTAAGCATTGTTCTAGCAGGTGCGTCTAAATTATCTGGAAAAGGCATTGCTCCTTCTGTGTAATAATATGGATCACCATTAGGTTTTACTCTAGGAATTTTTTTACTACCTTTTAAGAAAGCAAACTTTTCAATTTGAGCTTCATTTAAGAAATACTTCTCATCAACAGGCTCTATAAACTAAATTATAATCAGCTTTTACTTTTACTGTATAAATTCCACCATTTTTCATAATACCTGCATTGTAGAATGAACATTTAAACATATTACTAACTTCGATTAAATCTTTATATTCAGCAATACTAGATTCAGTTATTTCTTCATAACTTTCTTTGATAGGAAATTGTTTAACAAACATTCCTTTAGAAAATATCATGTCATAATCAGAATTCTTTTGCATTTGTTTATAATACTTAGTATTTTTACGATAAGCAAATATATAAGTTCTTCTTCTTTTTTGAGGTAGTCCATATTCTCCAGCATTTATGACTCTCCATTCAACATCATATCCGTTCTCATAGAAACTTCTAAGAATCATTCCAAAATCTCTACCTCTTTGTTTAGCAGGAGATAATAACAATCTATCAACATTCTCCAATAGAACAAATGGAGGTTTTTTAATAGCAAGTGTTTCTTCGATTGCCCACCAAAGAACACCTTTTTTTCCTTCAATACCTTTACTATTTGAAAGAGTTTGAGCTACTGAATAGTCTTGACAAGGAAATCCCCCAACTAAAAGAGTATGGTCAGGGATATCATGTTTATCTACTTCAAAGATATCAACATTCGAAACATCATCAGCTCCGAATCTCATTGCATAACAATCATAAGCTTCTTGAGATTTAGTAGCAGGTTCCCATTGGTTAGCCCATAAACATTTCCAATTCCCATTTTCAATTGTTTTACCATCTTTTAGTTCAACGTGATTAAGACCACAACGGAATCCACCAACTCCTGCAAATAATTCAACCAAAGTTTTTTTCATATATAAAACCTCCTGTTATTTGTATTAACGATATAAATATATTATAATTTATTTGAGTGAAAAGATCAACTTTTACCTATAATTATTATATAATAATAGGCATAAAAGATCAACCTTACCTAACACTATTTTATAAAAAATAAAGTTAAAAAACAAGATCGAAAGGAGAATTTTATGAAAAAAGGAAGAGAATATGATAGACACGAAATAGAAGTAATATCAAAATCAGCCATAGGTAAATCAGTGAATGATATTCTCAATGAAGAACTAATTACTATTGAAGATGAAAATGCATTAAATAAAGGTGGATTAGGACAATATATTGAACAATATCTATTTGGAATCGATACAAATAGTGATTCAGAACCAGATTTCATGCCTGCAGGAATTGAACTTAAAGTAACTCCTTATAAAAAAATAAAAGACGGAAAGTTATCTGCAAAAGAAAGATTGGTATTAAATATCATTGATTTTATGAATGAATATAAAAATGAATTTAAAACTAGTCATTTTTGGTTTAAAAATAATACGATTCAATTACTATGGTATTTATGGGAACCTAATAAGTCAAAAAAAGATTTTAAAATAACACATGAAAAACTATTAGAATTATCAAAGAATGAAGATTTAAAACAAATAGAAGAAGACTGGAACTTTATTATTCAAAAAATCAAAGATGGAAAAGCTCATGAAATATCAGAAGCTGATACAATGTACTTAGGAGCTTGTTCAAAAGGAGCTAATGCTAGTTCTACAAGAGAACAACCATTTAGTGATATACCTGCAATGCAAAGAGCATTCTGCTTTAAAACATCTTATATGACTCAATTAGTAAGAAAATACATTGGAGATTATTCTGATGTTGAAAAGGTATTAAAAGGAACTACAGATACATTTAATGAATTTGTAAGAGAAGTTGTAGATAAATATAAAGGTAAATCACAAAAGGAATTGATGAAAGAATTCAATATAGATTCTAAGGCTAAAAATATTAATAGTATGATTATTAGTAGAATGTTTAATGTTAAAAGTAAATTACAAGATACAGATGAATTTCAAAAAGCAAATATTATTCCTAAAACAATTCGAATTGAAGAAAACGGTCGAATTAAGGAATCTATTTCATTTCCTGCATTCAAATTCACTGAGATTGTAGAGCAAAGTTGGGAAGATTGTGATTTAAGAGAACAATTAGAAACAACTAAATATATGTTCTTTGTATTTAAGAAAGAAAAAGGAGAATATATATTTAAAGGAATTAAATTATGGAACATGCCTGAAACTGATATTGAAATTCCAGTAATGGAAATGTGGAAGAAAACATATAATGCAATTAAAACAGGAAACATTGTTAAATCAGTTGTTAACGGTATTAGAAAAACTAATTTTCCAGGAATGAGTGAAAATAATGTGTGTCATGTTAGACCTCATGGAAGAAATGCGAAAGATGTTAATAAATTACCTGTAGCTGATAAACTAACAGGTGCAACAGAATATACTAAACATTGTTTTTGGATTAATAATACATATATAAAAGATATCTTTAAGGAATTTAATTCATAATTCGATCTTGATTAAATAACCTATATGTTATACAATATAAGTGCAAGGAGAAACAAGCAAACAATATGCTAACAATGTTCGCAATTTGTGCACATTTTGTGCACATTCAACAAATATTTTATATAAAAATAGGCGAAAATAGTATTCAAAATATTGTATGTTACCATACCTCAAACCCTTGAAAATACTGATAATACGGATAATATTAATAATAAGTATAATAATCATCAAAAGGGTTGGTGTGGTAGCGGGAAAAAGTACAAACAATGTTGTGGAAAGTAGTAAAAGCCCAGTAATTACGGGCTTTTTTCATGCTCCGAATACTTCAGAATATACTTTAGATACCTTTTTGAATACCTTCCGATGAGTATCTAAAAGGTATCTAGATAACCTTTTTATGTGTAAATTCGCAATTTTTTAGTAAGAACTTAAAATGCACTTTTTCCTTTATTTATAAGGCATTGCAAGCAATTTTACTTTAATAAGATATGAAATTATGTCCATTGTCAAAGTGACATGGGGAATGCTTTTTTAATTGTTTTACAATTCATAACATAACCTATTGACAGTAATAAAAGAATATTATACAATATTACTGTATTAATTAAGTAATACAGCGAGGTGAAAACATGGAATTTCCTTTTGATAACAATATTCCAATATATATTCAACTTTTAGAATATATGAAAATATATCTTATTTCAGGAGTTTTTAAAAGTGGTGAAAAACTACCATCTGTAAGAGAGTTTTCAAATACATTTAAGGTTAATCCTAATACAATGCAAAAGGCATTAGCAGAACTTGAAAGTATGAATCTCATATATACTGAAAGAACTAATGGTAAATATGTTACAAAAGACGAAAAGTTAATAGAAAAATTAAAAGATGAATATGCTATTACTCTTGCAAAAAGCTATTTTCAGGGTATGAAAAGAATCGGCTTGGGCAAAGCTGATTCTATAAAATATTTAGAAAGGATAGATGAGTAATATGAAGTTATTAGAGATTAAAAGCTTAAATAAATCTTTTAACACAAAAGAAATATTAAAAGATGTTAATTTAAGTATTTCTAGTGGAAAGATAGTAGGATTATTAGGGAAAAATGGTGCTGGAAAAACTACATTAATAAAATTGATAAATGATTTACTAACACCTACGAGTGGAGAAATAATAATTAAAGGAAATAAAGTAGGCGTTGAAACAAAAAAAGTTGTATCTTATTTGCCTGAAAGAACATATTTAAATAAACAAATGAAAGTGTCTGAGGTAATTGAATATTTTAAAGATTTTTATAAAGATTTTGATGATGAAAAGGCTAAGAAGTTATTAGAAGATTTGGATTTAGATATTGAAGAGCATCTAACTAAAATGAGTAAAGGTATGCAAGAAAAAGTACAATTAGTACTTGTTATGTCAAGAAAAGCTGATCTATATATTTTAGATGAACCATTGGGCGGAGTTGATCCGGCAACAAGAGATTATATATTAGATACGATATTGTCTAATTTTAATGAAAATGCTAGTGTGATTATTTCAACACATTTAATATCTGATATAGAAAGAATTTTAGATGAAGTAATATTTATTGATAAAGGAAAAATTATATTGCAAAGTGATGCAGATAAACTTAGAAATAAAGAAAAATCATCAATTGATGAAATCTTTAGGAGGATGTTTAAATGTTAAATAAATTATTAAAATATGATTTAAAATATATGATTAAGAATATGGCTATATTCTATATATTATCTATATTCTTTTCTATAACAACTAGAATTTTATTTAATATGGAACAATCCGTAATCATTAGTATAATTGGACAAATAAGTGTTGGTTGTATGTTTTCAATGATTGCTTCTACTTTGATAAATACTATGATGAGAAGTTGGGTAAGATTTAGAGATTCGCTATACAAAGATGAATCATATCTAACGCATACATTACCAGTTACTAAAAATGAATTATATAATTCAAAGTTCATACAAACGTTAACCTTTTTCTTTATAAGTTTTGCTGTTATTTTAATAAGTTTATTTATAGCTTATTATTCAAATGAAAATTGGTTAGCAATAACTAATTATATAAAAACTATTACTACTGGTTTAAATATGAGTACTTTATTCTTTGTTACAATAGCTATTATAATTATTTTTTTAGAAGTGTTTAACGCTATTCAATGTGGCTTTCTTGGAATTATTTTAGGCCATAAGATGAATAATGGAAAAACAGGGTATTCAGTACTATTTGGTTTTATTATTTATTTGCTAGCTCAAAGTCTAATATTAGGTTTAGTATTTATTTACGGAATATTTGATTCAACTGTTATGGAACTGTTTAAAACAACAACAATTAATATTGATGTAAAAGCTTTTAAAACTTTAGCAATAGTATCATCTTTATTGTATATTATAATCATTTTTACTATGAGCATTTTATGTAAAAAAGAACTAAGTAAAGGAGTTAATGTTGAATAGAATACATGGCAATCTTTTGGTATTGTGTTATAGATTATAAGAAAATAGGACTTGCTAAAAAATTGCGAGAAAGCGTTAAAAAAGTATTTTAGATACCTTTTTAGATACCCTGAGAGTAAATTCCCGTGTGCTGTCGGAAGCTCCCAAGTGCATTCAATAGCCCAAAAGAGCCACAAAATGCTCCCAAGAACTCCCAAAAACCCCGAATGTTTTGCCCATGTGGAAGTGGTAAGAAATATAAGCAATGCCACGGAAAGTAAGTAATATCAACGGTTTGCGAAAATTTAAGAGTGAAGAAACGTGAAAAACCGTGAATTAGATACCTTTTAGATACCCTGAAATAGTAAATGAAAAGACCCAAATGGGTCTTTTTTTTGATATAATGAATATAGAGGTGTAATGTAAATGAATGAGTATATTAATTTAGATGAAAAGAACATTGATGAAGAACATATTTGTTGTGCAATTGGAGATCCTAAACATCAAGACGGTGTAGATAAAAAGAAAGAATGGATTAAAAATAAATTAAAAGATGGTCATGTATTTAGAAAACTAAATGCTAGAGGTAAAATCTTTATTGAATACGAACCAATAGAAACAGCTTGGGTTCCTATCAATGGTAAAAACTATATGCATATTTATTGTTTATGGGTAGCAGGCAGTTTTAAAGGAAAAGGTATTGGTAAAGAATTATTAGAATATGCTATTGAAGATGCTAAAAAGAAAAAAATGAGTGGAGTTTGTACAATAGTTTCACAAAAGAAAAAACCATTTATTGGAGATAAGAAATTCTTTGAACATTATGGATTTAAGGTAGTAGATACAATTAACGACTATGAATTAATGGCATTACAATTTGATGATAAAGAAACTCCTAAGTTTAGTGATACAGCACGTAAGATGGAAAT
>CACYRE010000056.1 GCA_902776735.1 uncultured Erysipelotrichaceae bacterium
TTTAATATTCCAATAATAGCTTTAACTGCAGATGCTGTTGCAGGTGCAAGGGAAAAGTATTTGAGTGAAGGATTTATAGATTATATTGCAAAACCATTTAAAAAAGAACAAATAAAAGAAAAATTAGATTTGGTATTTAATAATAATTCAAATACAAGTTCATCTTCATCAATAAATGAAGAACCACCAACTGAAGTATTAAATCAAGAGGTTGAGACATCTAAATACGATCCTAATGTAGACAGATTTAAAGATGTTCCAGCATATGTTGTTGATAGCGAAGATAACCTAGAAAACACAAATAATGAATAATTAAAGAGATTGGGTGTTTTGATATTCCGAGTAGTTCACAATATGGATATATTCCAAATAAAGGAAGCTTTTTATTAGTTTCCTTTTGTTATGTAAAAATTATTGAATTTATTTGCAAGGAAAGTAGACGTTTCTTTGCATTCGTTTTTAATCCAAAAATAATAAATATTACATTATTGGAAAATTTCAAATTTGCTTAAAGAAAGAAAATAAGTAACTATAAAGATCAAAAATTAATTTTTGCTTTTATAATTCCTAAATCATAAAAATGTACTTTACAATGAAGTTAACAACATGATATTATGTAAGTACAGAAATAAAGTAGATGCTTTAAATGAAGATTATAATGAAATTTTAAAAAGTTTGAGAGGAGTTATTACTAATCAAGAATTTAAGAAAAAAATATAAATTATTTTTCTATTACCAAACTTTTAGATAATAAAATTAAAGGGGATTATTTTATGGAAAAAATTTTAGAAATAACTAATGTTAGTAAAAGCTTTGGAAAAGTGAAGGCAGTTGATAATATTAGTTTTAATGTAACAAAAGGAGAAATGCTTGCTTACTTAGGAGTTAATGGAGCTGGTAAATCTACAACTATATCAATGATATGTGGTACATTAAAAGGTGATAGTGGAAGTATAAAGGTCTGTGGTGAAGATATAAAGAAAAACTCAAATTATACAAAAAATAAGATAGGCGTTGTTTTTCAAAATTCAGTTTTAGATCAAACGTTGACTGTATATGATAATTTAAAATATCGTGCTAGTTTATATGGTATTACTGGAAATAAATTTAGGGAAAGATTTGTAACATTGGAAAAAATGTTTGACTTAAAAGAAATTAAGAATCAGAAAGTTAAAACTCTATCTGGAGGACAAAGGAGAAGAGTTGATATTGCAAGAGCAATTATTCACAATCCTGAATTTTTAATTTTAGATGAACCAACAACAGGACTTGACCCAAATACAAGAAAAAATATATGGAATATTATAAGATATTTAAGAAAGAATAATGGAATGACTGTTTTCTTAACAACACACTATATGGAAGAAACTACTGATGCTGATTTTATTATAATAATTGACAAAGGAAAAATTATTGCCAAAGGATCTCCATTAGATTTGAAAAATAAATATGCCAAAGATATCATAAGAATTTATCACATAAATGAAGAAGACGTAAAAAAATTAAAGTTACCATATAGAAAAATTAATGATGGCTATAAAATAGAAATTGAAAATACAACTCTTGCAACTGATTTAATAGTAGAAAATAAAGAAATATTTAAAGACTATGAAATAACTAAAGGAAAGATGGATGATGTGTTTTTGAATGCCACAGGAAATAGAATAGAGGATGTCTATGAAGAAAATAATTAATTTGACTATAAGAAATATAAAAGTATATTTTAGCGATAAAGGAATGTTTTTAACTTCATTAATTACACCTGCAATTTTATTAATTTTATATGCCACATTTTTATCAAATGTTTTTCAAAGTACATTTGTGAACGCAATGCCTAAAGGAATAGAGCTAAGTAAAAAATTACTTAATGGATTAGTTAAAGGACAATTAGTAGCCTCACTTTTGTCTGTTTCATGTATAACTGTTGCATTTTGCTCAAACATGTTAATGGTTCAAGACAAAGTAAATGAAAATATTAAAGATTTAATGATTACTCCAACTGATAAAAAAACTTTAGTAATATCATATTTTTTAGCATCTTTTATATCTACATTAATTGTCAATTTATTTGCATTAATATTATGCTTAATTTATATAGCAAGTTCTGGCTGGTTTATGAATTTAATGGATGTATTATTAATTGTATTGAATGTAGTAATTTTAACATTATTTGGGTGTGTTTTATCATCAATAATAAATTCATTTTTAAGTACACAAGGTCAAATTTCTGTTGTTGGTACAATTGTTAGTTCTATGTATGGATTCATTGCAGGAGCATATATGCCAATGAGCCAATTTGGAGCTGGTTTAAGAAAAGTATTGTTATATTTGCCTACAACATACGGAACTGCCTTAATGAAAAATTCAGTTATGAGAGGCCCTTTTAGAGAATTGGAAAAAATAGTTCCAGGCAACATAGTAAATAGCCTAAAAAAATCTCTTGACATTGGATTATTGTTTAATGGCAACGTTGTTGAAGCATCAACAATGTATTTAATAGTTCTAATGACAATAGTTGTCCTTTTTGCAGTATATGTTTTAAAAAGTATATACTATAAAGAAGTGTAGTAATAAATGATCATTAAAAAATATAATTATTTTTATATCTATCTAAGTAGATAGATTTTTTAGTGAAAATACTTTTAATTCATAGATTTTTATTATTGACAATAAATTTTAACTAGTAATATCATAAGTTAAAGAACATTTTTAAAGGAGAATAATATGACATATAAACAGATATACAAAACAGGAAACAATTTTGATGATATATTAATGATAAGTGATGGCGAATATTTAACAGGTCTTAGTTTTGTAGACTCAAAAGATGTTACTAAGTATACAACTGATTGCTCAGAAAAAGATTTGATAGTATTTAGAGAAACAATCAAATGGTTAGATATTTATTTTAGTGGTAAAAGTCCTGAATTTACACCTAAGTATAAATTAACCAATTTAACTCCATTTAGACAAGCAGTAATTGATGTGTTAAAAACTATTAAATTTGGAGAAGTTTTGACATATAAAGATATTGCTAATAAACTAGTAAAAAATAAAAGCTTAAAAGGCATATCAGCTCAAGCAGTAGGTGGAGCAGTAGGTTGGAATCCTATTTGTATAATTATTCCCTGTCATAGAGTAATTGGCTCAGATGGCTGTTTAACAGGTTATAGTGGTGGAATTAAAAACAAATTTTTATTATTAACACTAGAAAAAAATGATATGCATAAATATTTTATTCCGAAGAAAGGTACTTCTCTATGAAAAGATGTAAATGGTGTAATTTAAATAATCCAAAGTATATTGAATATCATGACAAAGAATGGGGTAAGGCAAATCATAATGATAAATATTTATATGAAATGCTTATACTTGAATGCTTCCAGGCTGGCTTATCTTGGGAATGTATTTTAAATAAAAGAGATAATTTTAGAAATGCCTATGATAATTTTGATATTAATAAAGTTTCTTTATATGATGAAAATAAAATAAATGAACTATTAAATAACAAAGATATTATTAGAAATAAATTAAAAATAAAAGCTAGTATAAATAATACTATAATTTTTAAAACAATAGTTAATCAATATGGTTCATTTTATAATTATTTAAAAATGTTTACAAATAATAGAATAATTTACGAGCTAGATAAAACAACCAATGAATTATCTGATGATATATCAAAAGACTTAAAAAAAAGAGGTATGAAATTTGTGGGCAGCACAACAATATATTCTTATTTACAAGCAATAGGAGTAATATATTCTCATGATAGAGAATGTTTTCTATATAAAAATAATAATCTAAATATTTAGAATATTTTGTTAGCCTTTTAATTTAAATAATTAATAATTTTTTATTAATTAAAAAGTCAAGTGCAACTTTGACAAATAAAACCATTTATGTTAAAATAATCACTACTAAAGGGGATAGGCCTTGATATTGGGGGATTTTAAATGAAAAAGAATGGTTTCGATTATAAAAATTTATTAGAATTGAAAAAAATGTCTATACAAGAATTATCAGATTATTATAGAAAATTGCGTAGTTATGAAAATGATATAAATAAGTCTTTAGAAACAAGCAAAATAAAAAAGAAAATATATTCTTTAACAAAATTAATCTTAAAAATAGATCGAATATTAAGTAATAGAAAGTTAGTTATATTCGATGATAAAAGATCTAATAATGTTTCTATTGGTAAAGTATATGCTTCAAGTCATGTAGGAAGATATGATATTGAATCAGCTATGGAGGCTATTAATGAACAAGCTTATTTTGTTATGGGTGATCCAGAAGAGACATATAGAAATTTTGAAGGATTTTTTTTAGATAATATTTATGGAAGAATTTGTGTTGATACTGGTTACAATATAAATGAAATCTTTAGAAAACACCAGGAAGGACAAATTTTGACGCCAGAAGAGTTAGAACTTTATAAAGAATATAAAAAAGATAGGCATATATGTGAAGCAACATGTACAAAGAGAATTGCCAATGGAGATAATATCTTAATTTATCCAGAAGGTGCTTGGAATGTGACTCCAAGATTAACTCAAACATTGTTTCCAGGTGCAGCTAGAATTGCAGTAAATGGTGGTGGAACAATTATTCCCATTGGAATTGTACGTGATAAGAAAGTTTATACTGTTAATATTGGTCATGAAATGGATATATCTGGAGCAACTGAAGCAGATGTTAAAGATATAACAAATGAGCTAAAAGAAAGAATGAATTCTTTAGTTTCAGAAATTATATTTAGTAATAATAATTTAACTCACCGAGATTCTTTAGGTAATTCAAATCAAATTGAACTCGATTATATAAACGATATAATGTCTGAATCTACAAATGGTTATACATTAGATGTGATAGAAAAGACGAGATACTACGATCCAGATTATCCTGAAAATGTTTTAGGAAAACAATATGTAAAAAGGCTTTAAAAAAAGTCTTTTTTTATGCTACAATATAAAATATAGGAGTGGTTGAGATGAGTGGAATATGGTTACCTGCTGGGGCTTTTATACTTTCTGTTTATCTTGTTATTTTGTTTTTTTTAAGAGGCTCTGTTAAAAATCATGAGACAACAATATATAAAAAGTTAATTATTATTAATTTATTTTATTCAACATTAGCTATTATTATTTATTTGTTTGCTATGAATATTGGAAATCTATATTTTACAGGAGTATTACAATCATTTTACTTGATAATGATGGATTTAATGTTATTATTATTACTTAAATATATTATTGGATTAAATAGCTTTAGTGATAATGCTAGCAAGAAAATGAATATGGTTTTTGATGGTATTACTACTATAGTAGTATTATTTATATTAGCACTACCAATGGACACAATTATTGTAGGAGAAACAGTAGACTTAAATGGACCTGCATATTATGCTGCTATGGTAGAAGTAATATTATATATGATTTTAATAATTATTTTCTGTATATTATTATATATTCGAAAAAAGAAAGAAAGGAGTAAATTATTACCATTTGTAATTTTATTTGGCTTTTTTGTATTAGCATTAATTCTACGTAAGTATTATCCTGAAGTGATTACAGAAACCTTTATATTTGCATTAAGCTATTTAGTAATGTTTCATACGATTGAGAATCCTGATTTAAGAATAATTCAACAACTTGAACTTGCTAAAGAACAAGCTGAAAAAGCTAATCGAGCTAAAAGTGATTTTTTGTCTTCTATGTCACATGAAATAAGGACTCCATTAAATGCTATTGTAGGTTTATCTGAAGATAATTTAAATTATGTTGATAGAATTCCAAGTGAAGTAAAGGAAAACTCTGAAGATATAATAAATGCTTCTCATACATTACTTGAA
>CACYRE010000057.1 GCA_902776735.1 uncultured Erysipelotrichaceae bacterium
AGATGCTTAATTTTTAACTTTCTTTGGGGTAAGGGGAAGTCTGCCCTTTTTATAGAATTTTATAAAATAAATTTCATTTTTTGTTTTCAGACTATCACCATATTAATTTTATATTAAAGAGTTGAAATTTGTAAATATAAAATTTTGTTTAGATATTGTTTTGGTTAATTTTTTGTGTTATATTATTAAATAGATTAGAATAAGATGATTTGAATAATTGGGTGGTGTATCTATTATGAATATACAAGTAGGACAGGTAAAATATAAGGGTAGAGATGATTATAGAGTTATTTATGGTACAACTGAGGATGGTAAGGTTTATTATTTTTTAGATAATACGGTTCTTGCTAATAATTCTAGAATTGGATCTACTGAGTTAATTGAAGCAATTGATAAAGAGATTAAACCTAGTCATATTGGAGTTGTTAGTAGTGATGGTAAAGAAGTAATTCCATTTGTTAATAAAACTATTAAGTTAATTAGTGATGGTATTTTACTTGTTGAAAAGAGTAGTCCTGAGAGTGAAAATGTAAAGGAAGCTTTAAGTCTACGTAGTGATCCAACTGCTGCTACTAAATTAGTTTCTACGCCTGCTGCTATTAAAGATAAAATGTCTAAAGTTATGAGTAAAGATGCTAGATATGTTTTTAATGATTTATTTTCAGAAGCATATATTTGTGATTTAGATGGTAATACTTTAGTAGATGGTTATTATAGTTTTATTGCTGTTGATGGAAGTACTGGAAAAGTTTATTTGAGTAAAAATGATTTAAATACTCAGTTGGTTGAGTATTCAATTCTACCTTTAGATGTTAAAGATAATAATGCTTCTTCACTTGATGTTACTAAGGTAGAAATTCCTAAAGAGGTAGTAGAAAAAGCTTTAGCTGATGGTGGAGTAGATAAACAAAAAAATGAAGTACCACCTGTTGTTGAAGATGAAATGGATAAAGGGTCTGATTTAGATACAACTGTTGCTAAAAGTGAAAAAGAAGAAGTACCTCAAGAACAAGCAATTGAGGTAAATACTTTAGCAAGAGACGGATTACCTAAGGAAAAAATGGATGAATTAGATTCAAAAAGTGGTAAGATTGATGTTGATATTTCTGATACAAAAAGTGAAGATGTTGCCTCTTCTGTTGCTAAAGAAGTTAGTGACGTTGCACCAGTTGAAGAGGTTGTTACTAAATTAGAAAATAGTGTTCCATCTCTATCTCAAGAACATGAAGAAAAATCTCAAGAAGATAATGGACTTTCAATAGACAATAAGGCTGTAAAAAAAGATGATGAAGTTAGTGAAGTGGTAGAAGAGAAACCTCATCAGGAAAATCCAGATGTAGTTCAAGATATGGTGGATAAGGATATTGCTTTAGATACTAACTCTTCTTCTATTAGCAGTGAAGAAGAGTCTAAAGAAAATGTTACTTTGGATAGTAATATCTTTAAAAATGATTCAGAGACAAGTGAATTGAATCATAACGTTTTGGATAACGATGTTCAAGATGATGATATTGATTATACTTATAATCCTAATATAGGTGATGTAGATTCAAACGAATATAATTTAGCAAGTGATAATAATGCTTTATCTGAGGTTCATGCTGATAAGATAGATGAAGAAGATGACGATTTTGATTTGCTTAAGAATCAAGATACAGATCAATCAGATAGTATAATAGCTGGGGTTACTAGATTAATTGAAAAAGATAGAAAAAGTACAAGTTTATTAAATAAATATCGTGAGGCAATAAAAAGGTCTGAGCTTGCACGTAAAGATGCAGTTAAGCATTTGGATGAACAAGAAGAATTAAATGAAAGTTTATACAAAAAAAATAATTTACTTGAAAGTACTGTTAGTAGATATAAAAATAGATGTCAAATGCTAGATGACAGGTTGCAAGAAAAAGAAATAGAAATGGCTGAATTAAAGAAAAAATTAGCTAAATTTGGTGAACTTGCTAAAGTAGTTGATGAAGCACTAGCACATGATGATATTGACACATATCAGATTAATGATGATAGTAGTAGTGCACTTAATTATTCTAGAAGAAGGACCAGAGAGAATTATTATTTCGATGATGATGAATATAAAAGAATATAATAAAAGTAAGTAGTGAATGCTATTTACTTTTTTTGTTTATAATTTTGTGGTAGAATAAAATTACTTGTTTTAAGTATAATGTAATGATTTTATATTATTATTTTGAATAAAATATTATATATTTGTTGGAGGTGGAAATATGCATAGAGAAGATTTTCCTATGTTAAAGAAGGATATTATTTATTTTGATAATGGAGCTACTACTTTAAAGCCTCAATGTGTAATAGATTCTGTAGTTGAATATATGACTAATCATACATCAAATATTCATAGGGGTGATTATGATGCAGCTGTTATTACTAATAAATTATATGATAATGTTAGAAATATAGTTTCTAGTTTTGTTAATTGTGATTCTCGTGAAGTTATTTATACGAGTGGGGCTACACAATCTTTAAATATGGTTGTTTTTGGTTATATGAAAAAGCATTTAAAAAAAGGTGATGAAGTACTATTAAATAAAGCAGAACATGCTTCTAATATTTTACCTTGGATTATACTTAGTAAACAAATTGGTATCGTTATTAAATATGTTCCGTTAGATAATAATTACGAGCTTACTTTAGAAAATATAAAAAGATGTGTTACTTTTAAGACTAAGGTTATTAGTTTGGCTCAAATAACTAATGTTATAGGTGATGTTAGGGATGTTTATAATATAGGTAAGTTTTGTCATGAAAATAATATTTTGTTTAATGTTGATGGTGCTCAAAGTGTTCCACATATGAGAGTTGATTTTAAAAATTGTTATATGGACTTTTTAAGCTTTTCGGGACATAAGATGTGTGGACCAACTGGAGTTGGTATTTTAGTTGGAAGATACGAATTATTAGAAGATATGGATCCATTGTGTTATGGTGGTGGAATGAATAGTTACTTTGAAGAAAATGGTGACTATGAACTAAAAAGTATTCCAACTAGATTTGAAGCTGGAACTACTCCTATTGCTCAAGTTATAGGACTTGGAGAAGCTATTAAATATCTAATGAAAATTGGAATGGATAATATTCATGAACATGAAATGAAACTAAAACAATATTTACTAGACAAGGTTAAAGATATACCAAATATTATAGTTTATAATACTAGTAGTAATAGTGGAATATTTGCATTTAATATTGACGGGGTGTTTGCTCAAGATACATCAATTTATTTAAATAGTTATAATATATATGTAAGAGCAGGAAATCATTGTGCCAAAGAATTAAAGGATGAAATTAATATTAAAAATACAGTCAGAGTTAGTATGTATTTTTATAATAATTATAATGATGTTGATAGATTAGTAGATGCTTTAAGAAATAGTAAAGATATATTTAAAATTGTATTATAGGAGTGATTTATTTGGATAATGATTTAAGAAGAGAGATTATTATGGATAATTATAATGATCCAATGAATAAAGGTCTAATAGATGATAATAGTTATTTAAAAACAAGGACTAGTAGTGAGAGCTGTATAGATGATTTGTCTTTTATGATGAAAATAGAAAATAATATAATTGAAGATATTAGATTTGATGGAGAAGCTTGTGCTATTAGTACTTCTGCTACTTCTATTATGATTAGAATATTAATTGGTAAAACTGTGGATGAAGCAAAAAAAATACTTAATAATTATAAGAATATGATAGAAGAAAAAGATTATGATAAAAATCTACTTGGAGAACTTGCAGTATATGACTCTATTTCAAAACAACCTAATAGAAAAAATTGTGCTCTACTTCCTAATAGAGCAATTAATAATATGCTGGAAGAATTAAATAAAAAAAATAATTAAACTTGTTTTTTAGATTAGAAAAATATATAGAAAAGGAATTTTTGATTAAGAGAAATTCTTTTTTTGTTTAAAAATATATTATATTGTTTAATTTTAGGCATTTGTATTTAATAATCATTTGTTATATAGTACCAAAGCAAGGAGGTGATTTATGCTTAATCAAGTAGTTTTAGTTGGACGTTTGACTAGAAATATCACAATAAATAAATCTGATAAAGGGGTTAAAGTAGCAACTATTTCTTTAGCAATTCCTAGAAGTTTTAAAAATAGTGATGGAATTTATGATACTGATTTTATAGATTGTGTTGCTTTTGAAACAATTGCTGAAAATACTAAGGAATATTGTAAAAAAGGTGATATTGTAGGTGTAAAAGGAAGAATACAATCTAGAATTATTGAAAAAGAAGATAAATCTCAAAATATAATGGAAATCATATGTGAAAAGATTACTTTTTTATCTAGTAAGAAACAAGAAGAAACAGAATAGTCTGTTTTTTCTTTAGGGTAAATATGAACAAATTAGAGACAATAAATAAAATATTTGAAGGATATGAAATAAGGAGCATATGGAATAAAGATAGGGAAGAATACTATTTTAGTGTTATTGATGTTATAGGTGCATTAACAAATGGTAGAAGAGATAGAAAATATTGGAATGATTTGAAGAAGAAACTAAAAAGTGAAGGAAGTGAGTTGTCCGAAAAAATCGGACAACTGAAATTAAAGTCAAATAAAGATGGGAAATACTATTTAACGGATGTATTAGATACTAAGGGGATACTAAGATTAATTGAGTCTATTTCATCACCTAAAGCAGAACCATCTAAATTATGGCTAGCTAATTTAGGTAGTGAAAGAATAGATGAAGTGTATGATCCATCACTTGCTGTAGATAGAGCAATAAACTATTATAGAAATAATGGTTATGATGATAATTGGATAGAATTAAGATTAAAAGGAATACTTAATAGAAAGAAATTAACTGATGTATGGAGAGAAGGAGGTATAGAAAAAGATTTTGAATATGCGATGTTAACTGATGAAATATATAAAACTTGGTCAGGAATGACTTCTAGAGAATATAAAAATAGTAAAGGATTAACTAAGGAATCTTTAAGGGATAATATGAGTGATATAGAAATAATACTTACAGATTTAGGGGAAGTATCAACTAGAGATATTGCTCTAGAAGAACATCCTATTGGATTTAGTGAGAATATTAATGTAGCTAGAAGAGGAGGAAACATTTCTAAAATTACTAAAGAATTATATGAAAAAGAAGTATATAAGAAATTATAGTATGAATTGCTTTTTTGCAATTTGAAAATATCATTTTAAATAAAAACAAGAATAAGTGATTGTATTACCAAAAACCGTTAATCGGTGTTAAAGGACGCCTGCAAACAAGAGTATATGAAAAAGATGAAGAAAAAAAATATACAACTGAAGTAGTAGCAGAAAAAGTAACATTTTTATCTAGTAAAAAACATAGAAACAGAATAATTCTGCTTCTTTTTATATTGAAGATTTATGAGTGAGTATAATATAATTAAAGTGATAATAGTATGATAATGTATATTTTAAATTAGTGATTGATAAAAATATATA
>CACYRE010000058.1 GCA_902776735.1 uncultured Erysipelotrichaceae bacterium
AAGTTTATAACATGTCAAAATATATACTGATTGTCATGTTTAGCATACTTCATCATCGATTATTAATAAGCAGAAAGGATAAAAACTTATGAGTGATGATATATTAAAAGTAAAGGAATTAATTGATAAGACTGATGCTATTGTGATAGGAGCAGGGTCAGGCCTATCAACAGCTGCTGGATATACATATTCTGGATCTAGATTTTATAAATATTTTGAAGATTTTATTTTTAAATATAACTTTATAGATATGTATACTGCTGGATTTTATAATTTCCAGTCACCAGAAGAATATTGGGCTTATTGGAGTAGATATATATTTATTAATAGATATATGGATATACCAAATAATACTTATATTAACTTATTTGATTTAGTAAAAAATAAGAATTATTTTGTTATAACTACAAATGTTGATCATTCATTTCAAAGAAGGTTTTTTATTCTCAGGGAGATTATGGTCTATTTCAATGTTCTACTCCTTGTCATAATAAAACTTATGATAATGAAGAATTAATTAGAAAAATGTTAGAAAGTCAAAATATTAAGATTTCTAAAAGTAATGAATTAATAATTAGTGATAATGTTAAAATGACAATAGACTCTAATTTAATACCAAAGTGTCCTGTTTGTGGCGAACCAATGATAATGAATTTAAGAAGTGATGATACTTTTGTAGAAGATGATACTTGGCATAAGCACGATAGACTATATGAAGAATTTATAAATGCTAATAAAAATAAAAAAATATTATTTTTGGAACTGGGGGTAGGATATAATACCCCAAGTATAATTAAATATCCATTTGAAGAAATGACATATAAACTGAAAAAAGCTAATTTAGTTAGAGTAAATAAGGATTATGCCCAAGTTCCAGAAGAAATAGAAAATAAAGCAATTGGTCTTTATTATAGTATAGATGAATTTTTAGATAAATTAAAAAAATTATATAAATAGTTTTATAATAACTTAGATAAAATATATAGGAGTAAAAAATAATGAAAGAAGTATATGAATTTTTAAATGAAGCTGGAACATTTTTTCTAGCAACCACAGATGGCAATCAACCTCGAGTAAGACCATTTGGAGTAGTAAATATATGTGATAATAAGTTATATATTCAAACTGGTAGAAGAAAGAATGTTTCAAAACAAATTTTAGCTAATCCAAAAGTTGAAATTTGTGCAGTAAAAGATGGAAAATGGATAAGAATTTCAGGAATACTTATTGATGATAATAGAGTAGAAGCAAAAAAATCTATGTTAGATGCTCATTCAGAACTAAGAAAAATTGGTTATGACGAAAATGATGAGAATACGGAAGTATTATATTTTAAAGATGCAACTGCTACTATTTCTTCTTTTACAGAGGCTGATAAGGTTATAAAATTTTAGTAATTATTAAATTTGTTTATACAGTTTTTTACATCAGTCATCTTTTTTTATTTAGACATTATTAATTAAAATTATGTAATTTTTTTTATAAAAGTCATAATTAAATTGTCATAATGAGTTATTTATGCTAATATTTATATAGAATATGAATACTACTAAAGTGGGAAAGGAAGAAATATGGAAAAAGGTAAAAATGTTCAATTGGCTGTAATTGCCGTATTAGCTGTAGCAGTACTTGCTATGTCTGTTGGTTATGCTGCATTTTCAACACAATTAAATTTAAATGGAACAGCTAATGTTAAAGCATCAAGTTGGAATGTTGCATTTGATGAAGCATCACTTACTAATTCTGGAGTAACAGCAACTACTCAAACAGTAGATGCTACAACTGTTTCATATAGTGTTACATTAGAAAAACCAGGTGACTATTATGAAGCAGATGTAAATGTAAAAAATACTGGTACTTTTGATGCTAATTTAACTGGTATTACGATGTCTAGTTTAACTACTGAACAACAAAAGTATTTAAAATATACTGTTACTTATGATGGAACAGAATATACAGCTTCAACTTCTAATTTAGCAATTGCCCTTGCTAAACAAACTGGAACTGCTCCTGTTAAAGTAAGAGTTGAATATGTTCAACCAACAGACGCTGCTGATTTACCAGCCAGTGATGTAGAAGTAAGTTTAACAGCAACTCTTGCCTATGAACAAGCTTAATTAATGACTAAGATAGATGCACTAGTCCCATGATTAGTGCCTATCTTATTATATTAATCTGAGGAGTGATATAAATGTCTAAAAAATTAAAAGATTATATTATTCCGATAATAATATTAATTTCTATTTTAATATCTAAAAATAATCTATTAAATACAATTTTTTGGATTACTTTAACTATATCTTTACTAATAAAATATGGTATTCCAAAAGATAAGAATATACTAAAAAATAATACAATAAGAATAATTATTATTACTATCTTGTCATATTTTATAATTACTTATTCTCTTGGAATAGTTACTGGCTATAGTAAAAGTGTTTTCTCATCCAAGTTCTTACAAATACTAAAAAATATTACTATTCCCTTAATTATAATTATTAGTCAAGAAATAGTTAGATTTATCTATGCAAAAAGAACAGAAAAAAATATTAAATTATATATAATACTTACAATTATTTATATATTTTTAGATATTACAACAGAATTTAATTTAAATATATTTAATAATTTTAATACATTATTTGTTTTTTTAACTTTAACAATACTACCTACGGTGGCTTTTCAATCTTTATATAGTTATTTAACAAGAAAAGTTAGTTTAGTACCAACAATTATTTTAAGATTAACTTTTAATTTATATATTTATATCTTACCTATATTTCCAGATTTAGGTAATTATATTAATTCTGTTTTAGGAATAATTTATCCTTATATAGTTTATAGATTAGTAAGTAAGAATGTTAAGTACTATGAAAAAACTAATATCTATAAAAAAAATAAATATTTTTCTTTAATTACTATTCCTCTAATAATTGCTTTAATTATTGTTACAATATTAGTATCAGGAATATTTAATTATAAAATGATTGCTGTTGGATCAGGATCTATGGAAAAAACTATTTATTTAGGGGATGCAGTTGTTTACAAGAAAATAAATAATAAGAAAAAGATAAGTGTTGGAACAATTATTGCTTTTAATAAAAATAATAAATTAATTACACATAGAATTATTAAATATAAAATAGTTAATGGTAAATATATTTATAAAACTAAAGGTGATAATAATAATACTGAAGATAATTTTAATGTCTATGAAAAAGATATTGAAGGTATTGTTCTATATGATATTAGATATATTGGTTATCCAACTATTTGGTTAAATGCTATAGTAAGAGGTGATAGAAGTGAGTAATATAAAATATAAAAAAGTAATTAGTACTAAAGGTATTATTTTCTTTGTAATATTAATTGCCATTTGTTTTACTCTTTCCATACTTTCTTTTACATGTTACTTTGATAATACATATAAAAAAACAATTAACTATGTAACAACATCTCCTGTTAACTATAAAGTCTATTTAAAAGAAAATGATTATTTTGATGAGCCATATCTTGGAATGAATAGAACTTATGTTGCTAGTTTAATAGATCATGTTGATATAGATTTTAATTATAATTTAAATTTTTCAAATATAGTTTCTGGAAATTATACTTATTATATTCAAGCTACATTAAAAGCTGATATTCCTGATAGTGAAAAAAATAGTAGTTATTGGGAGAAAAAATACATCTTAAAAGAAGAAGAAACAGTACCATTTAAAAAAACTAATAATATTAATTTAGTAACATCAACATCAATTGATTATCAAAAATATAATGATATATTAAAAAATTTTAAAAGAGATTTAGGACTTAATTTTAATGGAGTTTTAAAAGTAGATTTAATAGTAAAAAGTAATTCTAAAACTTCTAATTTAAAGAAAGATATTCCAATAACTTCAACTACAACAGTTGAAATACCTCTTACTCAACAAACAATAGATGTATCTATTAAAGCTGCTAGCAATGATAAAAAAAGTGAAGTATCTGAAACTATTGATAAATCATCTTTTGATCAAGAAAAATACTTAATAATAGCTTCTATTTCTATTTGTATTGGATTAATATTTATAATTATTTTTATTAGAGAATTAAGAATTAAGTTTAAGTTAAGTAATAAGTATTTTTCTGAATTAAAGAAAATTCTTTCTAATTATGATCAAATAATTGTTGATGTTAATACTTTTCCTAATTTGGATAAAGTAAAAGTAGTTGAAGTAGTAAAATTTAGTGAATTATTAGATGCTCATAGTGAAATAAGACAACCAATTAATCATTTAGAAGTAAATAAAAATAAGCATATATTTATTTTAATAGGGGATAATATTGCATATAAGTATGTTTTACAAAATGAAAGAAGAGTGTATAAAAGTTATGAATAAACTTAAGAAATTTTTTAAGAGTAAGAATTTTTTAGTTTTAATACTTATAGCTTGTCTTTCTTTTTTAACTATTGGTTATGCAAGATATGGTTCTTTAGTTTCATTTTCTGGAAATACGAAATTATTACCTGATGGTAAATTAGAGGTTCAAAATATTATGTTGACTGATAGTAAAAATTTATTATCATCAGAAGAACCGGAAATTAGTCTTAATTCAATTTATTTTAATGTTACTTTTCAAGGAGAAGAAGAAAGAAGTTATGTTACTTATACATTAGATATTGTTAATAATTCAAGTTATGATTATACTTATCATGATTTTAAATTAAATGCTAATATTTCTAGTGAAGAGGGAAATAATTCTGAATATAAGTTTACTATTACAGGTATAAGTGATGGAGATATTGTTAGAGCAAAAACTTCTAAAACAATTAATGCTACTCTAGAATTAGTTGCTGATGATTTAACTAAAGAATACAATGTAACTGGCAATACAACGTTCGAAGGCGAGCAACAAGAAAGTGGTTCTGTTTATGCAACAATTGAAGTAGTTGATAATGATTTAACTGGAGAAAATAATAATGGTCATGTTAAACTTAAACTTATAAATTCCTATTCAAAAGATTTAACTTTTAGTATTTCTTCAACAAATACCAATTTTAAGGTAGTTAATGAAAGTGGAAATACTTCAGCTAATCAGGAAATTAAAGCTAATAGTGAAGGAGTATATGATGTTTATTTAAAAATCAGTGATAATAGTATGTTTACTAAAACTGAAGTAGAAGATTCATTACTAGTAAATTGCATAGGAATTGGAAATATTAGTACTGATAATTTTAAATTAAATGTTACTACTACTAAGGAACTTGATAAAACTAAACCACAAATTGGAGAAGTTACTCTAACTATGAATAATGAGGTTGGTACTGCTGATGTTACTTTTTCAAGAGTTGATACTGGGGGAACTAGTATTACAAATTATACAATTCTTTTATATGATGAAAATGATAATTTAGTAAATACATATAATGCTGAATCTGCTATTACGGAGTATCATTTAACAAATTTAAGTGCTGGAACTTATTATGTCAAAGTATACGGAACAGATGAAGCGGGAAATAGTGGTGCCGAAGATATTGATAGTGCATCTACTACTAATCAAAATTGTCGTATGTCCAATACTGTTTCAATGAAATGGATATTTAATGTTACTTTTAATACTTCAAATATGCGACATACTGGAGAAAGTACTGCTAACATTGGAACTACTTATCAAGCAACTTTAAGAGCAAATACTAACTATTCTTTACCTGATAGTATAACTATTACAATGAATGGTACACGACTTACAACATCAGCTTATTCTTATTCATCAGATACAGGAGTTGTTTCAATACCTAATGTAAATGGAGATATTACAATTAGAGCAATGGCTGATTGGTCTGGAATTTGTTTAGTAGAGGGAACAAAAGTTAGGCTTGCTGATGGAAGCAAAAAAAATATTGAAGATATTAATTATTATGATTTACTTAGTGTATTAAGTTATGATACAGGCCAACTTAGTAAAGAATATCCTATTTGGATTGAGAAAAAAGGAACTACAAATAGTTATCAAAAAACAACATTTTCTGATGGAAGTATTTTAAAGACTGTCGGTTATCACGGAATATTTAGTAAAGATCTAAATAGATTCATTTCAGTTGATGATCCTGAAAATTTTAAAGTTGGAACAGAAGTTATAAAAATAGATTCTTCTGGTAATAAATATCTTGTAACAGTCCAAAAAATTGAACAAATAAATAAAAAAGTAAATTATACTCATGTAGTATCTACAAGATACTATAATATAATTGCTAATGATTTTTTAACAACTGATGGTAATGTTGCATTAAGTAACTTATATGGGTTTGATAAAAATATTAAGTGGCCTAGTACTAGAGAAAAAATAATGCAAGATAGAACTAATTTATATACTTATAAAGAATTAGAATTTATGCCATATTATATGTTTAAAGGAATGAGAGCAGAAGAAGCTAAAGTTTTGGAAAAATATGGCCTAAATCTAAAAGTATTTGCAAAATATTTTAAAACAAATCAGTTAAATGAAAATATGCTTTTAAAGGTACCTGAAAAAAATAAAAAAAGAGTTTGGTTAGTTACTACCAGTGATGACAAAGTAACATCTAAGAATAGAAATAAATTTATGATTTATGAGGGTGATTATTATATTTTAAAGTCTCCTAAAAATAAAAAGAACTTTAAATATTGGTATAATACTAGTGATAATAAAAATTATAAAGTAGGTGAAAAAATAAAAATAAATCATGGAACTTATTTTGAGGCAATCTATAATTAATAATTTATAATAAAAATATTTTTTGTTATACTATGAGTAGAAATTTAAAAGGAGGAA
>CACYRE010000059.1 GCA_902776735.1 uncultured Erysipelotrichaceae bacterium
CTCTTTAGTATAACTAATTCCAGCAGCTCCTATATCACTTTTAGACGTTTTAACTTCGTTTATAATTGAATCAAATGCTACATCTTTTATCTCTAATTCATATCCTAATTCCTTAGCAATCTCATTTACAATATCAATATCTACTCCAACTATTTTTCCATTTTTATAATACTCATAGGGAGCAAAACCTGCCTCAGTTGCTAAAACTAGCTTTTTAGCACTTTCCTTCTTCTGACAACCAGTCAAAGAAAGAACACTTATTAAAACTAAAATAATAATAAATATTTTTTTTATTCTTTTCATACTACACATATACTCCTATTATAAGACTAGTATAGCAGAACAAAAGGATAAAATAAATCAAAATTTATTTAAAATTTATTTTATTCTCCTTGGTCATTGCTTTCCAAGTTTCCTGCTTCAACGATTAATATTCTCTATTCTCCACAGGCTTATATTCCGATAGTCGCTACCGTACTTTATTTTCTTACTTATTTACTTTTTAACTTTCATAATGTAGTCTTAATCCCTCAAACATAATATTTATACTTGCTGTTAAATCACGATTATTCTCATATCCACACTTTTCACATGTCCATCTTCTTACACTTAAATCTTTTGTCTTTTCTGTTTTTGCTCCACATCTTGCACACATTTTACTGCTTGGAAAATATGTATCTACTTGATAATAATATTTTCCAAATTGATGGCATTTCCATTTCAGTAATTCACATATTCTATTAAAGCTGGCATCTAATATATTCTTTGCTAATTTGTGGTTTTGTGACATTCCTCGAACATTTAATTTCTCGCTTACTATAATATCATGTTCTTTAATTATTTTATTTACTACATTTATCATATTATGTTTTCTACTATTTTTTATTTTACTATGAAGTCTTGCTATCTTCTCTTTTGTTTTAAAATAATTGTTACTATTTCTTTCTTGTCTTGATAACTTCCTTTGTAGTCTTTTAAGTCTTTTTTCTCTTTTTGCTAATTCTTTTGGATTATTAAACTTCTCATCATCACTTGTTACTACTAAGTCTTTTACTCCTAAATCTATTCCTACAATATTTTTAGGTGTTACTTTTTGAGTTACAAATTCTTTTTTCTCTATTACTACACTAACATAATACTTATTTGTTGTATCTCTTTCTACTGTTGCATTAATAATGTTTCCATTTATTATTTCTAAATTTCTATATCCTCTAATTTTTACTAAACCCAACTTAGGTAATTTTATTGTATTGTTTACTAAATCAAGAACAATATTACTATATGTTCTTCCTTTATAAGTACTACGTATACAATTTGTTCTATAAGATTGTTTAGTATATTTATTTTTAAATTTAGGATATCTAGTTTTTTTAGAGAAAAATCTTTTATAACTATCTTCTAGATTGAAAATAGCACATCTTAAACTACAAGAATCTACTTCTTTTAGAAATGGAAATTCATAATATAGGCCTTTTAAAGATATACACATATCATAAGCTTTCATATAACCATTAGTCTTACATTTATCTAGAAAATAATTATAGATAAATCTGTAATATCCAAAAGTCTTATGAATTAAAACTCTTTGTTCATTATTTGGATATAATCTAAACTTATAGGCTCTGTACATGAGGTCATCTCCTAAACTCAATATATCAAACAAATTTTCGAATGTCAACATATAAATTTAGAAGCAAATTCCTAATATATAAAAAAAGAAGATTTTTTATAATCTTCTTTATTTTTTTATAAAATCATCATTGCAACTGTTAAAACTATAATATTTGCAAGTGCTACACAAACTAATAATTTAAATGCCCATTTTAACCAAGTAGTATATTCAACTTTAGCAAGGGCAAGTCCACCCATAATTGCTCCACAAGTAGGAGTAAATAAGTTAACAAATCCATTAGCTGCTACCATTTCCATTATAGTTGTCTCAACATTGTAACCAACTTGATTAGCAAGGCCTGCCATAATTGGACTAGATAAAGTTGCAAGTCCTGAACTACTAGGTACTAATACAGATAGTCCACAATGCAAAATATAATTAAGAGGTGCAAATACTACTTTTGGAACATTAGCAAGTCCATTAGCAGCATTATAAATTATGTAATTATCTAAATAAGTTTCACTCATTAGAACTGATGCTCCACGAGCAATAGCAATTATTAAAACAACTCCAACCATGTCATCGGCACCATCAACAAATAGATCAACAATTTTCTTCTCACCCATATTATTAACAATACCAATAATTATAGCCATTGCCATAAACCATAATGTTGCTTCTTGGAAATACCATTCTCCAAGTGGAACTCCAGCAAACCAGTTAAGACTTAAGAATTTACCAACTGGATTTTCAACAAAGAATTTAATACCAAAACTTTCCCAAGGAATAAAACTTATTATCATAATGACAAAAGTTAAAGCAAATAAAATTAAAGTAGCTTTTTGTTTACCAGATAATTTAACATTTTCTAACTTTTTAGCATTTTCTTCTTCATCTTCACCATAGTACTCTTCCATATCTCTTTGTTCTTGTAATGAAAGAATAGTACTACCTTTTTTCTTAATTACTCGTTTTGCATAACTCATTACAAATGAAATACAAATTACAAGTGTTGTTAACCAAAGAACAGCACCTAGTCCAATAATAATTCCTTGATTAATTTCCAAACCAGGAACAGCTTTTTGAGCAGCATCTACTGCCACTCCAACGGCAAACGGATTTAATGTTGAACCTAAACATCCACTTCCAGCTCCAAGTAATACTATCGCACTACTGACAACAGTATCCATACCAGCTGCTACCATAGTTGCAGCAAGTAAAGCATAAAATCCTACAGTTTCTTCAAGCATTCCGTAAGTTGTACCACCAATACTAAATAAAGTCATTAATATTGGAATTAGTACCAATTCATGTCCATGTAACTTCTTAATTAAAACTTGAATACCAGTTTCAATAGCTTCTGTTGAATTAACAATCTTCAAGAAAGCACCTAAAATAAGAACAAAGACACAAATATCAATAGCATCACCAAATCCTTTAATAGGACTTAATAATGTCTGAGAAAGCGTTGCTCCAACCACTCCACTACCATTAACAATTTCTTCTCCATTAAATTGTGCATGTGGAAGTAAATGAGTAACTATCGCTAATATAAATATTAATATTAAAATAATTGTAAAAGCACTCAATGAAAAACTTTTTCTCTTTTTCTTTTCTTCCTGCTTCTTCTCAGGCTTATAAATTACTGTACCTATATTTTCGTCAAGTGCATTACCAGCATTTTCTAAAGATGTAATAATAGAATTTTTACCAGTTTTTTTAGTAAAATCTATACAAGCTTCAATCTTTGGAAGCATAGAACCCGCAGCAAATTGATCTTTTTTAATATAAAGACGTGCATCACTTACTTTCATTTTATCAACAGTGAATTGATCCTCGGTATTATAATTTAAATAAACTTTATCAACTGCCGTTAGAATAATTAAGTTATCAGCATTCAACTCTTCAGCAAGTAGAGCACTAGTTCTATCTTTATCAATTACGGCGTCTACTCCTTCATAGCCTTCGTCTTTAGTTTTTACAACTGGAACTCCGCCACCTCCGCAGGCAATAACAATAGTTCCATTATCAAGTAAATTTTTAATAATATCTAATTCCAAAATCTTTAATGGTTTTGGTGATGCTACAACTCTTCTATAACCTCTTCCAGCATCTTCTTTATATGTAGCATGAGTTTTCTTCTTTTCTTCCATTGCTTGTTCTTCTGTTAAAAATTTACCAATTGGTTTAGTAGGATTATCAAAAGCTGGATCTTTTGGATTTACCTCAACTTGAGTAACAATTGTTGTAATATCTTTCTTCATATGACGAGAATCTAATTCATCACGAAGAGCTTGTTGCAACTGATATCCAATATATCCTTGTGACATGGCACCAGACTCAGCAAATGGCATATTATCTTTTTTCATATCATTATAAATCATACCAACTTGTGGTCCATTACCATGAGTTATAACTACACTATGTCCTTTTTCTACTAAATCAATAATATTTTTAGCAGTTTTTCCAAGTAAATCATGTTGTTCTTCGGGAGTTTTTCCTAAGGCGTTTCCTCCTAACGCAATAACTAATCTACTCATCTTTCAACGTCTCCAACATAACTGCTTTGATAGTATGAAGTCTATTTTCTGCTTCATCAAATACCTTTGAATGACTAGACTCAAACACCTCATCAGTTACTTCCATTTCTTTTAAACCAAATTTTTCATATATTTCCTTACCAATAGTTGTTCCAGTATTATGAAAAGATGGAAGGCAATGTAGGAATATTACATCTGGTTTAGCATTTTTTACAACATCCATATTTATTTGATATGGCTTTAACAAATTAATTCTTTTTTCCCATAGCTCTTGAGCTTCGCCCATAGATACCCAAACATCAGTATATAAAACATCAGCATCTTTTGTAGCTTTCATGATATCTTCGTCCATATCAATTGAGCCACCGGTTTCTTCACAAATTCTACGGCATTCTAAAACTAAATTTTCATCTGGCCAAACCTCACGTGGAGCACAGGCAACGAAATGCATACCAAGTTTTGCACAAACAACCATTAAAGAATTTCCAACGTTATTTCTAGTATCTCCACAAAAAACTAATTTTAAGCCACTTAACTTACCAAAATTTTCATAAACAGTCATCATATCGGCAAGCATTTGAGTTGGATGAAATTCATTGGTTAATCCATTCCAAACAGGTATATCAGAGTATTTTGCTAATTCTTCAACTACATCTTGCCCAAAACCACGGTATTCAATACCATCATACATACGAGATAAAACTCTTGCTGTATCTTCAATGGTTTCTTTCTTACCCATTTGTGAACCAGTTGGTCCAAGATATGTTGCTTCCATTCCTAAGTCATGAGCACCAGCTTCAAAAGCACAACGAGTTCTAGTAGAATCTTTTTCAAAAATCATAGCAATTTGCTTTCCTTTTAAATATCTATGTGACTCATTATTATGCTTCTGCTTCTTTAAAGTTTCAGCTCTCCTAATTAAATATTTTATTTCTTCCGGAGAATAATCAAGCAGTTTTAGAAAATCTCTTCCTCTTAAATCTACCATTCTACGTCCTCCCTAACAAGTGGCATACTCATACAACGAGGTCCTCCTCTACCACGAGAAAGTTCTGCTCCATGTATTTCAATTACTTTAAGTCCAGCTTTTCTTAAAACATCATTTGTAACAGTATTTCTGTCATAAACAACTACTACTCCTGGAGCAATTGCTAAAGTATTACTTCCATCATTCCATTGTTCTCTTTCACT
>CACYRE010000060.1 GCA_902776735.1 uncultured Erysipelotrichaceae bacterium
ACTGTGGTTGTAAACTCCAATAAAGTAGTCAAGCTACAGGTTTTGTAATATACAATCCACAGTTATCTTAAGTATATTATATAAAATTAGAGAGAAATTCAAAAGAAGGAATATGATAATATACTAGTCAGTATTAAATACAAAATCTCTCTTGTAACTGACTATATATATCATACAAGGTTGTTATGAATCAGAAAAAGATAGGAAAATTTATTCAAGAAAGAAGAAAATTAAAAGAACTAACTCAAGTAGAACTTGCTGAGAAGTTAGGTGTCAGTAATCGTACAATTTCAAGTTGGGAAAATGGAAATAGTTTACCTGATTATTCTATGTTCCAAGATTTATGTAATGAGTTAGATATTTCTATTAATGAATTGCTATCAGGAGAAAAATTAACGGAAGAAAATTATCAAAAAAAATTGGAAGAAAATTTTGTTAGTACGATTGATTATAATAATAAGAAAAGAAATAAAAAAATTAAGAAATTTATTATATTCATTATAATGTTAGTTATTGCATATTTACTGTACAAGGCGTTTATTGCATATTTTTATTATAAAGATTATTCAACTCACGAAGATAATTCTTTTCCAGTTAATCAAAATATAAAAACAATTCAAATAAAAAATAATTCTAAGGCAAATACAAAGGTATTGCATAATGAATTAAATATTTATATTCCTGAAGGGTTTGATCTTGTTACAGATAAAGCAAAAAGTAATTATGTAATGGACAATTGTGAACCTTATATAAAAGGTCTTCAGGATAATAACAACTTTGATGCAATGATTCTTGTTTGTAATACTAGAAGAGCTATTGATATAGGTAATATAGATTATCATGGTATTAATAGTACATTATTTCCATGGATGAATGTTTATGGATTGTTTAAAAAATATGATATTCATGATTCTATAGATTTAATAAAGTTTTATGAAAAACACTATCAATTTAAACAAAATATTTTTACTAGTAGTGATGATATCAAAATAAATTATATTGCGAGAAATTATTCTAATTTTACTATTCCATCATATGATACTTTTTATTATTTAGAAAATGATTTAAGAGGTTATACAATTGAATATGAAAGAGAAAAAGATAAATACTTTCAACAGACTGTTTTAAGTTATAAAGATGGAATGTATAGTGAGAATGATTATGGTATTTCTTTTCATAACAATAAAGAGGAATATTTTAATCATGAAAACAGTATAGAAATTGTTAGTAGTGCTTTGAAATAGTAGAGTGGATAAAAATCTACTCTTTTTTAGCAAGCATTGGAAAGTTCCTCCAACTGAGGTTTTTCCACGTATTATGGAAGCTTCCCAATACCTGTTTGAATATAAATATAGTGCTACTAATTAGTGGATAGGGTTTGGGAGTTCCCATTGTATTTGAGTGTACTTTGAAAAAGTGATATACAAATACGTTGCTTGCTTATATAAGTAATTTTGAATTTGTATTACAAATTCAGTACTTGCTAGTGAAATAAAAATTCTTAAATATTTATTCGTAAAGTGGAATTTGTGCTATAATAGCGAACAAGTTATGTCTTTAAAGATTGGAGGAATTATATGAGAGTAAAAACAACAAATGCTTTAATGAAATATTTAAGAAATGCTCATAATATATCTATAGATGGTGCAAATGATAAGAGAAATTTAATAAATATAGGATATTATCATGGATATAAGGGATATAGATATATTAATAATCCTCAGAATAGAATAACTATTAATTCATTTAAAGAAATAGTATCAATTGTTAATTTTGATTCTAAATTAAAAAGCTTATTATATCCTCAGCTAATGCAAATAGAGACTATTTCTAAGAATATAGTTTTACAAATTTTAGTTGAACAATATAATACTGATGAATTTAATGAGATATATGAAAAAGGAATTACAGACTATAAGAGTAGTACTAATTCTAAAGATTATAAAGAAAAAATGAAACAAAGATTAAATGTACAAAGTAGTATTTATTCAGCTTTATCAAGAAGTTATAGTCATAATAATAAAATAGTAAATCATTTTTATTCCAAAGATAAACATGTACCAATTTGGGGAATTTTTGAAATAATAACATTAGGAACTTTTGCTGATTTAATAAAGAGTTTAGAACATAATGCAAGACTTAAAATTGATAAAGGAATAAAATTAAATATAGCATTTGATACGGATGCAAGATTTCCAGAAAAGATAATGTATTTATTAAAGGCTTTAAGAAATTCTGTTGCTCATAATGATGTTGTATTTGATGTTAGATTTAAAGATGGAAAGATTGATTCCACTTTATGCAAATATATGGAAAATGAAATTGGATGTGCTAATGTGGATTTTAGTACAATAACAGATTATATCTTGATTATTGCATTATTATTGAAAAAATATGGTATATCTAAAACAGAATTAAATCGATTTGTTAATGAATTTGAAAATATAATAGAAGATTTTAGAACTAATATTCCCTTCAATATATATAGTCAGGTTATTCATACTAATACTAAGGCAAAATTGACAGAATTGCGTAAATATATTAAAAAATAATAAAAAAATACTATAATATTGTATATTTTTATTAAATATGGTATATTATATGTATGAATGGCGATGGTGTATCTTCGGATCCCATCTGGGCAAGTTGGATGCGTCTAACTTGCTTTTTTATTAAAAAGAAAAAATATTCCTAGAAAAATTACTAAAAAAACACATAAAAGTTCTCAATAAAGTGGGAACTTTTTTACTATGGTTTAAATAAACGCTCTTTTGGATAATTATAGTGAACAGAGGCCGAAGTTCAGTAATTTGAAAAGGAGATAAAATATGAAAGATGATTATATTTTGATATATGCGGTTGTACCTAAATATATCTATGAAACAAAAGAACTAACACCTGAAGATAAGCTTATTGCTGAACGTATTATTTATTTATGTAAAAAGGAGGGGTATTGTTGGATAACAAATAGAGCTTTATCAGAAATGTATCATATAACTGTTGATACGGCATCTAAACACATTAAAAAGCTGGAAAGATTTGTATTGATTAAATGTGTACATGACTATAATGACAAAAATACTAAACATATCATTCGTTTAGTAGATGATATATGGGATAAATATTCTATGAGAGATAGATTAAATAATCTAGATGATATAGTTTACTTGAACAGACACAATAATAAATATAATAGAAAAAAAGAATATGAAGATAATATATTTGTACCTTCATGGCTTAATGAGAAAGTTGAAATTGTTTCACCAAGTTTAGAAGAAAAAGAAGAAATGGAAACTATTTTAAATAGTTTGAATTAGATAATCATAGATTTTAATAGGTGGTTTTATGGCAAAGTATAATATTAGTTTTACTTTTGAAGATAATAATTCGTTAAATGATATTTTTATTAAAGTATTATTGAGGGAGATTAGTAATTTAAAAAAGAATAAAAATAGTGTATCATTATCTTGTACTTATACTTCTCTAAATGAAGGAGGTAATGATTATACATTTAGAGAGTATGAATAATATATATAATGTTGGTTTATATATAAGATTATCTCGTGAAGATGATGATAAGAATTATGAGAGTGAAAGTATAACTAATCAAAAGAGTTTATTACTTCAATATGCAAAAGAAAACAATTTAAGAGTTTATGATATTTATATTGATGATGGATTTAGTGGAACAAATTTTGATAGACCAGGGTTTATTAGATTAATTAAAGATATAGAAAATAAGAAAATCAATATGGTTATTACAAAAGATATGTCTCGACTTGGAAGAGATTATATTGGTACAGGAGAACTTGTTGAGAAGTTCTTTCCAAAACATAATGTTAGATATATTGCAGTTACTGATAATATTGATACTTATCTAGATTCAACTAATAATGATATAGCACCTTTTAAAGCAATTATGAATGATTTTTATGCTAAGGATATATCTAAAAAGATTAAAACAAGTCTTAAAGCTAAAATGAAAGATGGTAAATATGTAGGTGGCAGAGCACCTTTTGGTTATACTAAGGATCCTGATAATAAAAATCAATTGCTTGTAGATGAAGAACAAGCTATAGTTGTTAAAAGAATATTTGATATGGCTCTTAATGGATTATCTTATTACAAAATTGCAGATATCTTAACTAGTGATGGTATTAAAACACCAGCAGCTTATTATGGATTTGAATGGTGTGGTAATTATAATCCGCATTTTAATAAATGGAATTCAAAAACTATTTATGATATTTTGAATAATCAAATTTACACTGGTGATTTGGTACAGGGTAGAAGGTGTAAGGTTAATTATAAAGTAAAAAAAATAGTTAAGAATAACCCTGATAATTATATTGTAGTAGAAAATACTCATGAAGCTATTATTGATAAAGATATATTTAATGAAGTTCAAAAGAGATTACCTAAAAATGTAGGTCGAAAAGAAAAGAAAGAAAATAACTTATTAGATGGATTATTATATTGTGGAGATTGTGGTCACAGAATATCAGTACAGGCTAGAAGAAAAAGAGATAATAGGGCTTATACATTATGCAATTATTACAGAACTTATATGAAAGAACATTTATGTACTGCACATTCTAATAATTATGACAAGTTAGAAGATTTAATATTAAATAGCTTGCGTGAGGTATGTTTAAAATACTTAGATAAAAATAAGGTAAGGGATTCTGTAATTAATAACTATAATAATAAGAATAAAGATAATAGTTTAAAAGAGATTGAAATACTTTCAAAAGATATAAATCAAATAAATGATAATTTAGATAATATATATATTGATAAATTAAATAAAACAATAACTGAAAATCAATTTAATCGAGTTAAAAGTAAATTGGAGCTAGAACTTGACAGAAAGATAACTCGTTTAAATGAATTGAAGAATGATAATATAGATGGAATAAATCAAGATAAGATTAATCAAAAAATTGAAAAATATATTAATAAGTTTTTATCTATGAAAAATCCTAGTAGGGAATTAATCATTAGTCTAATTGATAGAATAGATATATATGAAGATAAAAGAATTAATATAAAATTCAGTTTTAAAAATGAAAATTAGTCTACCATAGAGGGACAAGGACATGTTTGTCCAATACATACACGTATAATTAATCATCATATTTATAAACATACTTATAGACCATGTTATACTTGTTCCGAAGAAAATGTTTGTAGTAGCAATGTGGTTCATGTTGTCAATTTAGGTAATATTTGTAGAGACTAGGTATTGACTTGAAAGTCATAATCTAGTCTTTATACTTACTAAATAATAATTTTTAATGTAAATATATTCGTCTAATTATGTCAATTTACTTGTATTTTAGATAGAATGGTTTTATTCTATCATTAGGGAGTGTGATATTAATGATATATCCATCTATAGATAAATTACTTAATATTGTTGATTCAAAATATGAGCTTGTTCATATCGCCGCTAGGAGAAGTAAAGAAATTGCTAAGGACGGATATTTACAAATGCCAGAAAACGAATATAAAAGCGAGAGAAATATTGGTAGAGCACTTGAAGAAGTTGCTAATGGATTAATAATTGTTAAGAAAAAAGATAAATAATCTTTTTTTATTTTGGTGTTATACTTGGAGTAGGTGATATAATGAAAATAATTAAATATAAAAAGGGAAGTAAAGGAATATATAAAGTTGAGTTAAGTAATGGTATAGTGCTTGCTTTGTATGAAGATACCATTTTAAAATTTAATTTATTACTTAGTAAAGAGATACTTGAAAAGGATTTAGATAAAATTAAATTATATGATTTAGAGTGTGAAGTATATTATGTAGCTCTTGAAAGTATAAAAGCTAGATTTAAAAGTGAATTTGAATTGAAAAAACTACTTGAAAGAAAAGAATATCCTGATGAATATATTAATAAGGCTCTTCAAAGACTTAAAAAAGAGGGATATTTAAATGACAGAGAGTTTGCCAGAAGTTATATTAATAATCAAATGATTACTACTAATCATGGTCCTAATAGAATAGAAAGGGATTTATTTGATAAGAAAATAGATAGTAATATTATTAGTGATGAGTTGGTTTTATTTACTGAGGGTGAACAGGTTAATAGAATTAATAAATTAATAACTAAGAAGATTAATTCCAATCATAATAAAGGTGGTAATGTTTTAAAGCAAAAGATTGCTAATGATTTAAATTTGCTAGGTTATGATAGTTTTATTGTTAATAGAATTTTAAACAATTATGATTTTTCTATAGATTATGAATTAGCTGAGAGAGAATATAATAAATTATATAAAAGACTTAGTAAAAAGTATTCTGGTAAGGAATTAGAATTAAGAATTAAACAAGGATTGTATTTAAAGGGTTTAAAGTATGAAAAAAGAGAAAAATAATTTTCTCTTTTTAATAACCCTCTTTTTTATTAATGTCTACTATTTGGGGTTCACATCATAATTTTAACTCTTTTTAACTATTTTTTGTATTAGTAGAAGAATTTGCTTGATTAATTAAATTATTCATATAGTCTTCATAAGCTTTCTTTAAAGAATCATCGTTCCACTTAATTTTAGCATCTTCTCTAATATCCATTAATGTTTCATAGTATATTGTATTTGATGATTTTATTTTTTCATCAGTTAACTTGTTTTTAATTTCTTTTTTTACTTTGCTTAGTTTTGGCTTATCTTTTTCTCCAGTTTTTAGTACTATATGATAACCATAAGTTGTTTTTATTGGGCTTTTTGTGTATTCATTTACTTTTAAATTTTTTACAGCATCACTAAATGTTTCATCCATGTCAGATAAATCAAAGTATCCTAAGTCTCCACCGTTGTTTTTTGTTGCATCATCGTCAGAATATTTCTTAGCAAGTTTTGTAAAATCTCCACCATCATTTAATTCTTTAATAATTTTTTCAGCTTTCTTTTTGGCTTTTTCTTCAGCTTTAGATTTTTCATCATCACTGGCATCACTTTTAGCATTAACACTGATAAGTATTTGGCTGGCTTTTACTTGACCATAGATATTATCGTCATAATACTTTTTGATTTCATCATTTTTTAGATTCTTTTTGATATAATCTTTGACAGCTTTATTTCTTTTATATTCTAGTCTTAACATTTCATCAAGTTCTTTTTCTGATGATACTCCAAAATAACTTTGTAAAACACTTTGATAAGTTGTTTCATTACTACCATAATTTTGTTTTATTTGACTGATTTGATTTTCTACAGCTTTATTTTCTTTATCATCTGTTTTATATTTTTTTTCTAATATTCCTTTATCAATCATATTTATTAAGTGGGAAATATTTGTCTTTTTTATTTTATTATAATATTCAGTTGCTGTTATTTTCTCATCACTAGTTGATACTGCTACCTTTGCTCCGTTTTTAACTTCAACACTTTTTCCACAACCGGTAGTGATAGTTGTAACTAATAAAAGTGTTGCTAAACTCATTATAATTTTTTTCTTTTTCATTATGTTTTTCCTCCAATACATATAAATAATAACAAATAATTGATTTTAGTGCAATATTCAAGAACATATTTCAGATTTTGTAATAAAATATCATGAAAGCAATAAAAAGGAGGAAAAAATATGACTAATTGTGGTTCAGGAACTGGTTCTGCTATTATACTTGTTTTATTTATACTTTTAATCATTATTTTAGGTGCTTATATTTAAGGAGGTGAACTAATTTTGAATAATTGTACTCCAGAAAAGAAACCAATTAAAAGAGGTAATACTTACTTAATTATTATTGTTTTATATATAATGTTAGCTATTATATTGGGTGGAACATTATTTTATTAAAAATACCAAGAATTTTCTTGGTATTATTTTTTTAGAAATTAATTATATTTATAAGTTATTTCTGTATTCATAAGCTTACCTTTATTTAAAATAGTATTTATTATTTCTTTATTATATGGATCAGTTACAAATGTTGCTGGAATATTAGAAATAGTAATTGAATTAGTAATATCATTTTTATTTATAATAGTAAATTCATAATATTTAGGAGTAATATTATTGGACTCAGTTATATTAATTTTATTAATAATTTGATTAGTAATAGATTCATAATTCCAGTTTTTGATTTCAAATTCATAAGATAAGTAATAGAATTTTAGGTTTAAGAGATTATCTTCTGATATTATTTTTTCTTGTACTTTTGAATTATAGTTATTTAGCTTATTTAAAAAAATTACTTTATATTTAATATTTGTTTTAATAAATATTTCTTTTTCCAAAGATTTTTTAATATTACTTAGTAGGGAAGAGCCTTCTATATAGTCAGTATTATAAGTATCTGTTATTTTTCCATTATCATAAATTATGTAAAAGTAATGATTTTTATTTGATAGAGATGATACTTTCATTTTAAATTTAGTGTTTTTATAAGTAATATTGTTTTCTTCTATATTATTTGTTAAATTTGCATAATTTTCTTTTATATATTCATGCATTTTTCTTTTTATTGTTGGACTAAATATTTCTTCTGCTTTTTCGTTTACTATTATTAATCCTAGTGAAACTATTAATATTAAGAAAAGAAAAGCTTGACCAAAAATTAGTTTATTTTTTGTATTCATATAAACTCACATTCCTTTCACTTCGTTCAAGGCACACATAGTTATGAAAACTTGAACAAAATTTATTTTATATATAAAATACAGTCCTTGAA
>CACYRE010000061.1:0-1180 GCA_902776735.1 uncultured Erysipelotrichaceae bacterium
AAAGTCCAGAAGAAGCTAAACTTTATCTAGAAAAATTAAGAGAACTTCTATTTTATGGAAATATTAGTGATTGTAAAATGGAAGAAGGTTCTATGAGAGCTGATGCTAATGTTTCAATTAGAAAAAATAAAGAGGATCCATTTGGCACGAAAGCCGAGATAAAAAATATTGGTTCAATCTCTAATGTTAAATTAGGACTAGAAAAGGAAATTGAGCGTCAAACAAAACTATATGATAATGGAGAAACATTCCTACCCCAAACAAGAAGATTTGATGACTCTATTGGAGATACAGTCTTAATGCGTGTAAAAGAAACTGGAAATGACTATCGTTATTTCCCAGAACCAGATATACCTTACGTTGTAATAACAGACGAAATGATAAAAAAAGCTAATAGTGAAACACCAATGATGCCAGAAGAACGTCGTAAAAAATATTTTATTAGAGAAGTAAGTGAAATAAATGCCAATAAACTAATTCAAAATAGACCATTATCAGATTATTTCAATACTTTACTAGATGAAAAAATAGATTTTAAAGTAGCATCTAATCTATTACTAGGAGATATTTCTGCTTATCTTAATAAAAATGACTACTCTTACAAAAAAAAGATTCATTGAACTAGTAAATGATTATTCATCAAATACAATTACTAGTAAAAACTTAAAAGAAATAATTGATGAAATTATGGAAAGTAATAAATCAATTAAAGAAATAATTAAAGAAAATTGTATTGAAAATATTACTGATGATACTGAAATCAGAAAAGTAGTTAAAGAAATAATCACTTCTAATCCAGAAAGTGTCAAAGATTATAAAAATGGTCATGATAGAGCTATCAAATATTTGATGGGTCAAGTCATGAAAGAAACTCATGGTAGAGTAAATCCAAAAATTGCTATGGATATTTTAGTCGAAGAACTACAATAATTCCAAGTTGAAAAAGCATTCTACATAGTGTATAATTAAATATATTAGGATGTGAGAATATGAAATTTATAAAGAAAAATAAAAGTACAATTGTTGGAATTTTAGTATTTATTTTAGCTTTAGCTGGAATACTTGCTGTTAAAGGTGTTCTATCTTCTGATGAAGGAAAAGCTATTTATGGAACTAGACTAAAAGGAATAAATGAAGTTAAAATTACTGATTCCCAAAAAAAAGAAGTAGAAAATAAACT
>CACYRE010000061.1:1192-6862 GCA_902776735.1 uncultured Erysipelotrichaceae bacterium
ATATTAATTACTGCTAAAGAAGGAACTAGTCTAGAAGATGCTAAAAAATTAGGTGACAAAGCTGTTGAAGCATTCTCATCTGCCGAAAAAAAATACTATGACATTCAAATATTTATTACAAATGAAAAAAATAAAGCTCAATTTCCAATAATTGGTTATAGACATCACACAAAAAACACTATTACTTGGACAAAAGATAGAGCGGAGAGTTAATATGAAAAAGAAATTACTAATAATATTACCCGTACTAATTGCACTAATTGCCTTTATTTTTGTATATCGTTATTATAATAAGGAAGATAAAACAACAACACTAACAGTTTCAGAAAAAAGATGGGTAGAAGATAATAATGAAAAAGAATATGACTTTGAAGTTGTAAATGATTATCCACTCTATGGTTTAAATGGAGAAGGGGTAATCTTTGACTTTTTAAATGATTTTGAGAAAAACATTGGTATTACTTTTAATAAAATATCTTATTTAAAATCTGCAAATCCTAACTCAAATAGTTATCGAATCAGAATATTAGACAATGATGAAAAAATATCAAAGAAAGATCTATTTCTTTTTAATGATAACTATGTTGCGGTAGGAAAAGAATATCGAAGACTTAATCATATTACTGATATGAAAAATATTAAATTTGGTATTTTAAAAGAAGATAAAGATGAAGTAAGTTACTATTTAAAAAGTGGCAGTAATTTGTCATATGAATCATATGATGATATTACAAAACTATATAATGCCCTAGATCAAGGTACAGTAAATATGATTATTGTTCCTAATATAATGTATTTAAATTATACTATTCAAAATAATAAATATTTTATAAATTATTATTTCACTGAACTTAAAAAACAAATTGTTTTAACTCTAAGTAATGATAATAATGAATTAAATAATATAGTAACAAAATACTATAATAAATGGCGTCAAACTAAATACGTCAGTGAATATAATGATGAATATCTAAATTACTATTTAACAAATAATAAGATTGACGCCAAAACAAAAGCAAAATTAATATCTAAAAATTATGTCTATGGTTATGTAGAAAATGTTCCATATGAAAAGAAAGTAAATGGAAAAGTAGCAGGAATTGCCGGAGAATATATTGATAGAATAGCAAGACTTGCTGATATTAATTTTGAATATAAAAAATATTCTTCATTAAAAGATCTTGAAAAAGCTATAGATAAAGGTGAAGTAGATATTTATTTTGATTATTATAATTATGATAATAAAAAATATTTAGAAACAGTATCTACATTTATTGAAGACTATGTAATACTTGGAAAACAAGAAGATAATCATGTTATTAATTCATTTGAAAGTTTAAAAGGAACAAATATTGCCATGTTAGGAAATGACTCATTATATAATTACTTTAAAAATAATTCTCGAGCAAATATTCAAACTTTTGATAACTTAGATGATTTAATTAAAAATGCCAGAAATAGAGCGATTGTTGTAGATAGCGAAATATATTCATATTATCAAAATAATAAATTTAAGAAATTAAAATTAATATATAAAGATAATATGACAAATGATTATAAATTTATGGTTAAAAATGATAATAAAGCTTTCTATAATTTATTCAATTATATAATTAACACAAATTCTTATTATAATTATCGTAATTCTGGTATAGAAAATTTAAATGCTTCTATTCTAGAAGATTCTACATTTGAACAATTCTATACAATAGTTTTAATAATTATTTTTACTCCATTAATTATTCTTGGTATAACATATTTAATATTAAAACATAAAAAAGCTAAAAAGAAAGTTAAAATAACTGATAGACAAAAATATACAGATATGTTGACTTCATTAAAAAATAGGAATTACTTAAATGCTAAAATGCAAGAATGGGAAGATTGTGAAGTATTTCCTCAATCAATCGTCATAGTTGACTTAAATAATGTTAAATATGTTAATGATAACTATGGTCATGAAGAAGGGGATCAATTAATCATTAAAGCTGCTGGTGTACTTGTAAACACTCAACTAGAAAACAGTGAGATTATAAGAACCGATGGAAATGAATTCTTAATTTATTTAGTAGGCTATAGTGATAGACAAATGAGTACTTATACTAAGAAGTTATCTAAAGAAATGAAAAATCTTCCACATGAATTTGGAGCAGCCATTGGCTATAGTATGATTACTGATGAAATTAAAACTATAGATGATGCCATAAATGAAGCAACTCTAGAAATGATTACCAACAAAGAAGAATATAAATAAAAGGTGATAGTATGAAAAAAGCAAGACAGTTTTTACTGAAAATATTTAATATTCTCTCTAAACCAGAGATGCGAATATTACCAGCACATCTTGCTTTTTATCTTATTATGACCATAATTCCCTTAGTTGCCTTAATAGGTACATTTGCTGCTAGTTTATCAATATCTACAGATACTATAAGAGAAGCAATTAATTCCTCAGTACCAAAAGAAATTGCCAATATTATAAATAATATAATAAATAGTGGAGGAATATCACTAAATATAGTAGTATTTTACATTTCAGCTTTTCTTTTAGCAAGCAATGGAGCATATTCCATGATAAATGCTTCAAATGAAATATATAAAGTAGCACCAAGAAGTATGCTAAAAAGAAGAATAAAAGCAATATTTATGACCTTTATTTTAGTTTTACTAGTAATGTTTCTAATATTAATACCAGTATTTGGTAGTAATATCTTTGATATTATATTAAAAGTATCAAAAGATGCTAAATTAGTTCGATTCTTTCAAAGCTTTTTATCCATACTTAAATACCCAATAATTTTTTTAATATTATTTTTAAATATAAAACTAATATATGTAACAGCACCAGATCAAAAAATAGTAACTTCTTCTACTAATACAGGAGCACTATTTACTTCTCTTGGTTGGATACTTGCTACTGAAATATTTTCATTTTATATAGAAAAATTTACAAGATATGATTTATTCTATGGAAGTTTGTCTAATATATTAGTTCTCTTACTATGGGTATATTTATTATCATATATATTTATCCTAGGAATGACAATTAACGCTACTGACAAAGAAGAGTAAAATCTTCTTTTTTTATATAAACTTAAGATAATTGAAAATGAAAAATAATGGTGTTATAATAAGATAAGCAAAACGAATCGAAACGAGGTAGTTTATGAAAAGAATAAAAATTACATATAATAAAATTAAAGATAAAGTTGTAAAAAAAGCCAAAGAAATTAAAAATGGACATTTAATTAGAGAATATTTTAAAAATAATATTTTATTTGTTACTTTTGTAATAACTGGTGTATTAAGTTCAACAATTTTACGTTTCTTCTGCATGCATACAATTGAAAACTATTTATCATTTAAAGCTATTCTTGCTGATTTAGTAGTTGTATCTGCCATTGGATCACTTGGCTACCTCTTTAAGCCTAAAAATAGATTTCCATACTATATGACCATGAATATCTTTTTAACAGCCATATGTATGATTAATTCAGTTTATTATACTTTTTACACATCATTTGCATCCGTTTCTATGCTGTCTCTTACTCAATATATAGGTGACGTTGGAGATGCTGTTGTCCAAAATGTTTTACAAATAAAAGATTTAATATATATCTTTTCACCAATTACTTTAATAATAGTTCATTTAAAATTAAAGAAAAAAAATTATTACAAAAGATTTGAATTAAAATCTGATAGAAGAAAAAAGACACTAAAAACATTATCCTTTTCAGGTATTTTATTAATAATTTTTTTAATATCTTTATCTCCACTTGATTATTCAAGATTTTATAAACAATGGAATAAAGAGTATATCGTTATGAAATTTGGTATTTATATTTATCAAGGAGAAGATTTAATTGTTTCACTTCAACCTAAAATTAATTCCATGTTTGGTTATAATAAAGCCGAAAAAGAATTTACTGACTATTTTAAAGATAGAAATGAATATACAGGAACAAATGAATATACTAATATATTTGAAGGTAAAAATGTTATTTTAATTCATGGTGAAAGTATGATGAGAAATGCCATGGATTTAAGTTTTAATGGTATTGAAGTAACTCCAACACTTAATCGTCTAGCAAAACAAGGTATGTTCTTTTCTAATTTCTACTCTCAAGTAAGTGTTGGTACAAGTAGTGACTCAGAACTAACTTATAATACTTCATTAATGCCAACAAAAAGTGGTACAGCCTTTGTTTCATACTCAGATAGAACTTATATATCAACACCAAAACTATTAAAAGAAAAAGGCTATTATACATTTAGTATGCATGCTAATAATGCTGATTTCTGGAATAGAAGAGCAATGCATAAATCTCTAGGTTATGATAGATTTTATAGTAAAAAAGATTATAAAGTAACTAAAGATAATACTATTGGTTTAGGATTATCTGATAAAGAATTCTTCAAACAATCAGTTGCTAAAATCAAAAAAATAAATGAGCAACATGACAAGTGGTATGGATTAACAATCATGTTATCCAACCATACCCCATTTTCGGATGTTGAAAAATATGGAGACTATAGTGTTGATATAAAAGAAACAGTAACTAAAGAAGATGGAACGACAGAAGAAGTAACATATCCATATATGGAAGGAACTAAATTAGGAAATTATTTCAAATCACTTCATTATGCAGATAGTGCTCTAGGTGAATTTATCGATGAATTAGATGCCGAAGGACTATTAGACAATACGATAATTGTCCTATATGGAGATCATGATGCCAGACTACCACGTGCAGATTATAATAAATTATATAACTACAATATGGAAACTCATCAATTTTTATCAGAAGACGATCCAAACTATAAAGAATATGATTCATTTCAATATGAAATTGGAAGAAGAGTACCATTTATTATCTGGTCAAAAGATATGGAAGGAACTAAATTAAACCAAGAAGTAACTAACGTCATGGGAATGTATGATGTAATGCCAACTCTAGGTAATATGTTAGGATTTAATAATAAATATGCCCTAGGTCATGATATTTTTAATATAAAAGATAATAATCTAGTAGTATTCCCTAATGGTAATTGGGTAACTAATAAAATGTACTATAATAGTCAAAAAGAAGCATATCTTTCATTATCTGATGAGCCAATTACAGAAGAAGAAATAAATAAAAACTCAGAATATGCTAATAAACTAATGAGCCAATTACAGAAGAAGAAATAAATAAAAACTCAGAATATGCTAATAAACTACTAGATGTATCAAATGATATTATAGTTTTTGATTTATTAAATGAAAATAAAAATAATACTTTAAAGAAAAATTAGAGGAGGTCCTATGAAATTAAAAAAGAAAGTAAAAATTATATTAATTCTATTTATTATAGTAATACTTGCTATATTTGGTTATTTACTATATCAAAATATAAGTAATTCAAAAGGTACAAAAGAACAAAAAGTAGTTAGTGAAATAAAAGATTATGGTTATAAGTTAAAAGATACTAAATCAAAAACATATAAAGAAATGTTTGCCGAACTAAAAAAAATACTAGATAGTAAAAATGTTAATGAAGAAGAATATTTAAAACAAATTAGTAAAATGTTTATTTATGACTTTTATTCTTTAAAAGATAAAGCAGCTAAGACTGATGTAGGAGGAACAGACTTCGTCTATAGTGAAGTATTAGATAACTTCTTACTTAA
>CACYRE010000062.1 GCA_902776735.1 uncultured Erysipelotrichaceae bacterium
ACTAGTGAGAAAATATTTAGTCAGTTGAATAATTCTAAAAAAGATTTTAATTATTTAAAAGATAATAGTTATAACTTAGGAAAACCTAGTCCATTATTTATGAGAATAGATACTTCTAAATAAATTTAACCTATAGTGATTTGTTCATTATAGGTTTTTTGTTATATAATATTTTTAGGTGATAGTTATGTTTATTGATACGCATTGTCATTTGTCTTGTGAAGATTACGATGATATTTCTCTTGTTATTAAAGATAATGTTGAGGCAGGAATTGATAAAATGATAATTTCTGGTTGTACTAGAAGTTCAATTGAAGAGTCTATTAAGATTACTGAAGAATATAAAAATATTTATTTAACTATTGGATGATTTGAAGTATTTGGAAGAGCAAATTAAAAGTAATAAAAAAATTGTTGGTATTGGAGAAATTGGACTTGATTATCATTATGGAAAAGAGGATATTATAGAACAAAAAGAATTGTTTGAAAAGCAGTTAAAACTAGCAGAAAAATATAATTTACCAGTAGTTATTCATACAAGGGATGCTACTTTTGATACTATTGAAATATTGAAGAAGTATCCTAGAGTGAGGGGAGATATCCACTGTTTTAGTGGTAGTGTGGAAACGGCTAGAATTTATATTTCACTTGGATATATGTTAGGAATAGGTGGAGTTGTTACTTTTAAAAATAGTAATTTGTATAAAGTAGTTGAAAATGTTGGACTGGATCATATTATTTTGGAAACAGATAGTCCATATCTTACTCCTGTTCCTCATCGTGGGGAAAAGAATAGTTCAAAGTATATTCCACTTATTGCGAAGAGAATTGCTGAAATATTAGACGTTTCAATTGAAGAGGTTTCTAAAAAGACACTCGCTAATACTTATAAGTTGTTTGACTTGAAATAGGTTTTATGATATTCTTTTTTTGATAATAGGTTGGTGTTGATATGGTAAAAAAAGATAGAAAACAACTTGTTTTAGCATTGATAGTAGTTTTAGTTTTGTTTGTTTTGTCTTTTGCTTTTATATTTATTTATAAATTAAATGAAAATAAAAATAATAGAAATTATGTATTAGATATATATTTTAAAAATACAAATGAAATATATATAGAAAATACTTTACCTGTTTCAGATGAGTTAGGTAAGAAATTTGATGGGTCTAATACTGAAAAAGGAATACAAGGATATAAAGAATTTAGTATAAAAAATAATTATAGTAAGGATCTTAATTATGAATTATATCTTATGGAAAATTCAGAATGTGAGAAAAAAATAGATTCAAATTATATTGTTTTTTATTTAACTGACGAGAATAATAAACCTTTAACTGGTTTCGAAAATAATAAATTGCCAACATTTGCCTCTTTATCTGTACTAAATGATAAAGCATTAGGAAGAGTTTTATATTCTGGTTTTATAAAGTCTTCAAGTAAACAAAAATTTAAATTACGTGTTTGGGTATCTGATTTATATACTTTAAAAAAGTATAAAGAGTGCTTTTCAGTTGATGTATATGTTAGGAGTGTATAGCTATGAGTGAAGAGAAAAATAAAAAAATTTCAAAAAAGTTTTGGATTATTGCAATTTCATTGTGTTGTGCTTTTACAATTATTCTAATTACTGGAATTTCTAGTGCTCATGCAAAAGCTTCTAAAATTGTTAAAAAAGAGATGGATGGTGGAAGTATTTTATTAAAGTATGTTGGAAATACTTCAGGACTTACTATTAATGCTGCAACCCCTACGTCAGACTTGGTGGCAATTCAGAATGAAAGTGCTGAATCTTATTTTGATTTTTCAATAAAAACTGTTTTAAATAAAGCAAATACTATAGAGTATGAAATTTCAATTAAAAAAAATAGAAATTTATCTACTATTAATGATGATGATATAAAAGTTTATTTAGAAAAAGAAGTAGATGGTACTTATGAAAAAGTATTTGGTCCTAATAAATTTGAAGGTATTAAACGTGATACAAAATTGGGGACTAAAAAGTCTAATATGATTTTATATAAAAATAAGAAAGAAAAAAATGGTACTGATAATTATAGACTTAGAATTTGGATGAGTGATGGATGCTTGATGCCAAGTGGTAGTTATTCTGTTGATGTTGAAATAAATGGAAAAGCAAAGTAAAAATAAGTGTAAAGTTTACTTTTTTTTTTCATATATTTATAGAATTTTTTTTAGTGGTGATTATAATGAAATTAGTTAGGAGTTTTTTTTATGACTGATACTGAAAGAGATAAAAACAAATTGCAATACTTATTATTATTTATAGGAAAAGCTTTTGTAGTTTCTGTTTTTTGTTTTGCTATTCTTTTAAGTATTATTTTTTTTATATATTTTGGGGATTTACTTATTAATTTAAATAGTAAAAAGTCTCCAATATTTAATGGATATGTAATTGTATCAGAAAGTATGATTCCTACGATAAATATAAATGATGCGGTTGTTGTTAAAAGAGTTGATAATGATAAGTATAAAGTAGGAGATATTATTAGTTTTTCTTCTAATGATATAAATTATCGAGGTCTTATTGTTACTCATCGAATTATTAATAAAGAAAATATTACCACTAGTAATTCTATTTATACTACTAAAGGTGATAATAATTTAGTTGCTGATAGGACATCTGTTTTGACTAATCAAATATATGGAAAAGTTTTATTTATAATTCCGAAATTAGGTTATATTAAGAATTTTTTTAATAAACCTTCTAATGCATTTTTAACATTCTTTGTTGCAATAGCTTTTGTTATTATTTATGATGGTATAAAAATAAGTAATATTTTAGTAAAAAGAAAAAACTAATTATTTATTAAATTACTATATTTTAGTTGGTGATATTTATGGAAAAATATAACGTTAAATTTAAAAAGAGACTTGGTCAAAATTTTTTAAAAAATAAAAGTATTGTTGAAAGAATTGTTGATGTAAGTGGAGTTAGTTCAGATGATTTGGTAATTGAGGTTGGTCCAGGGGGTGCAATTTTAACAAAAGAGTTAGCTAGTATTTCTAAATATGTTTTAGCATATGAAGTTGATACTGATTTAAAAAGTGAACTTGATACCAAATTAGAAAAATTTAATAATGTTGAAGTTATTTATCAAGATTTTTTAACTTCTAACATTAGTAATGACATAAAAAAATATTCTTACAATAAAATCTTTTTTATTAGTAATGTACCTTACTATATTACAACATCTATTATTATGAAATTAATTGAGTCAGGTATACATTTTGAAAATATTGTTATGATGGTTCAAAAAGAAGTTGGTGATAGATTTTCTACTAAACCAGGTAATCGGGAGTATGGTTCAATTACGGTTCTTTTAAATTATTTTTACAATATAAAAAAAGAATTTTTTGTTTCTAGAAAGGAGTTTATTCCAGAACCTAATGTTGATAGTGTAATAGTTTCTTTTAGAGAGAAAAAAGATAAATTAAATTTAAAAAGTTTTACTTTTTTTGAAAAAGTTGTTAGAGATAGTTTTCAATTTAAAAGAAAAACTATTAAAAATAATTTAAAAAAGTATAATTTAGAGGTTGTTGCAGAAGTACTTAATAAGTATGAATTTGATTTATCAGTAAGAGCAGAAATGTTACCTGTAGAAGTATTTGTAGATTTAGCTAATTGTTTATATATAAAATAGTTTTCGTACTATTTTATTTTTTTTTACATATATATTTAAGGGAGATGATTAATTGAATTTTAAAATTGGAGATTTAGTTAGTCGAAATTCATATAATAATGATATTATTTTTGAAATTATGGATATAAATAATAATATTGTTCTTTTAAGAGGAGTAGATTTAAGGCTTTATGCAGATGCTGATATAACTGATTTAGTTAAAGAAAATGATGATAATAATAGTGATGATGAGTCAATAATTAAAAGAAATATATCAGAAATTAATATGGATCGAGATAATTATTTTTATATACCGGGTAGAGTTTTACATATTGATGGAGATAGAGTTTATCTAAATAGATGTATGAAGTTTTATAAAAGTATGGGTATTATGGCTAATGGTATTACTTTAGATGAGAAGAGTGTTTCTGCTAAAATTATTAATTTAATTAAAGATTATAAACCTGATATTGTTGTAATTACTGGGCATGATGCATTTTATTCTAAAAGAGGCAGTGAAGATGATTTAAATAATTATGAAAATTCTGCTAATTTTGTAGCTGCTATAAAAGAAGCAAGAAAGTACGAGAGGGGACAAGATAAACTAATTATTATTGCTGGAGCATGTCAATCTAATTATGAAAAATTAATTCAAGCGGGAGCTAATTTTGCTTCTAGTCCTAAAAGAATTAATATTCATGCTCTAGATCCAGCAATAATTGCGACATCAATTGCCTTATCTGATAGAGGTCAAAGCATTGATTTAATAAATATGATAAAAAAGACTAAATATGGAAGTGATGGAATAGGAGGAATTATTACGAACGGAACAATGTACGTGGGGTATCCTAGATGAATATAGATGTTGCGAAAAGAATAGTTTTTAAGAATTTAGGTATTCCTAATACTTTTTTTTATAGGGGACCAAGAAATCAAAATGAAACTTTTTCTGGTTATATAAATAAAGCATATCCAGCTATTTTTACGATAATTACGTTGTAAATTGTCTTTTTAATTTATTATTGCATTTTAATCAATCTTATTATAAAATTAAATTGTAAAGTGGTAACGCTTTAAGAGGGAGGAAAATCGTAATGAAGATTACATCTGTAAATGTACGTAAAATTAATAAAGAAGGATCTCGAATGAAAGGAATTGCTTCAGTAGTATTAGATGATAGTTTTATTGTACATGATATTCGTATTATTGAAAAAGACAACGGTCTATTTATAGCAATGCCTAATCGTAAGATAGCAAATGGTGGATTTAGAGATGTTGCTCATCCAATTAATCATGAAACTCGTGCTATGTTTGAAGATGCTATTTTAGATGCTTATGATAAAGCAGAGGAGGAACCTGTTGAAAAAGAAGATGCTTAGTCATCTTTTTTTGTACTATTTTTTTATTCTTAACATATATTTTGTTAGGAGGAGAATAATATGGAAAAGGATAATTCCACAATAAATAATTATAATCATAGTGTAAGTTTACTTGAAAGAAAGACTTTAGTAATTACTGGTGTAAAAAAAATTGAAACTTTTGATAAATTACATTTTATTCTTGAGACGACGATGGGGTTTATGGTTATTAAAGGAGATGGATTAGAATTAATAAAATTAGATACTTTAGCTGGTAATGTAACTATTAAGGGAACAATTGATGCTATTAATTATGTTCAAGAAAATAAGAAGAAAGAAGAAGATGGTATTTTTAATAGGTTATTTAAATAATGAATTTAATTGTGCAAATAATTAGTATGATATTTTCTTTCTTATTTGGTATTTTTTTGTACTTTATGTTTATAATTAATTATAAATATTTGTTTATTAAAAGATATAAATTAAAAATGTTATATTATGTTTCCATTTTTTTATTTGTAAGTATATTTTACTTTGTAGTTTTAAAATATATTAATAATGGTATTTTACATTTATATTTTCTTTTATTATTAATATTTGGCTTTTTAGTTAGTTATAATTTTTATAAAAATAAGCGTAAATAGATGTAAAATATTAATAAAATTATAAATTAAATATTTTCCTTATTTTTTTAAGATATATAATATATATTGAAAAGGTAGGTGAATGTGATGGCAAAAAAACATAAATTAGGTAGAAGACGTAGAAATAATTTTTTGTTAATTTTGGGTTCTTTGGTTATTATTTTTTCTGTTACATTCTCTATTGGTAGATATTGGGTAGAAATAGTAAACAAATATCAAGAAAAGAAAGAATTAAGTAAAGAACTTACATCTCTTAAAGAAAAAGAGGAAGAATTGCAAGCAGATGCTAAAAAATTACAAAATCCTGATTATATAGCAAGATATGCTAGAGAAAAATATTCTTATTCTAAAGATGGAGAATATGTTTTACAAATTCCTGATGATAAAAACTAATATTCTTCTTTTTTTTTGGTTAATTATGATATAATAGTTCTTGACTGGAGAGATGGTTGTGATTAATATTGAAAATTGTTTCAAATTTAGGAATAATGATACAATAGTCGTTGGATGTTCAACGGGTCCGGATTCAATGGCACTTGTAGATATGCTTTTAAAAATTAGAAAAAAATATAATTTAAATTTAATTATTGCTCATGTTAATCATAATGTTAGAAAACAAAGCTATGAAGAAGCTGATTTTTTAAAAAAATATTGTGAAGAAAATGATTTAGTATTTGAAACGATGGTTATTGAAAAATATGGTGATGATAATTTTCATAATGAAGCAAGAAATATTAGATATAATTTTTTTGAAAATATAGTTCATAAATATAGTGCTGATTATTTAATGACTGCACATCATGGTGATGATTTGATGGAAACTATTTTAATGAGAATTGTTAGAGGGTCTAATCTAAATGGATATAGTGGTTTTAAATATATTGTTGATATGGATGAATATAAAATAGTTAGACCTTTATTACATTATACTAAAGAAGATTTAAAAAATTATGATATTAAAAATAATGTAAAATTTTATATAGATGATTCTAATGATAAAGATAAATATACTAGAAATAGATATCGTAAATATGTATTACCATTTCTTAAACAGGAAGATAAAGATGTTCATTTAAAATTTTTGAAATTTAGTAATACTTTAAATGCTGCTAATAAATTTATTGTTAAAGAAACTAATAAAGCTATTGACAGAGTGTTTAAAGACGAAAAATTAGTTATTGATAAGTTTTTGCAAGAAGATGAGTTTATTCAAAAAGAAATATTGTATTATATGTTAGGAGAATATTATCAGGATGATTTGATTCTTGTTGGTGATAAACATATTAATTTAATATTTGATTTGTTAAAGAGTCATAAAGTTAATAGTTTTATTAATTTACCTAATGATGTTGTTGCAAAAAAGTCTTATAATTATTTTACTTTAGGTAGAAATGTTGATGTTATATCTTCTTATGAGATTGAATTTAATAATTATGTTATGCTTCCTAATAATCATTACATTGAACTTGTTGATTCTATTGATGGAAATAGTAATAATATTTGTAGACTTGATAGTAGTGAAATTACTTTACCATTAATTGTTAGGACTAGAAAGTTTGGAGATAGGATGGCTGTTAAGGGACTTAATGGCACAAGAAAAATAAAAGATATATTTATTGATAAAAAAATATCATTGGAAAAGCGTGATAGTTGGCCAATTGTGGTTGATTCACGTGGAATTGTTGTTTGGATTCCAGGAATAAAAAAATCTAAATTTGACAAAAAGAAAACTGATGTTTATGATATAGTATTGAGGTATATTTAAGGAGGAAAAATTGTGAATAATAAAATGGATAAAAAAATTGTAAGAAGAGGGTTATTGCCTTATCTATTTATGTTTGTTATAATGTTGGGAATTATTTATTTTTCATTTGTTTCTGGTGTAAAAGTACATGATTTGACTTATGATAAGTTTATTGAAAAATTAGATAAGGGTGAAATAACTGAATTAACTATTGTACCTAGGAGTAGTGGGTATGTATATGATGTTTCAGGTAAATTGGATGATTATAAAGAAAAAGAGACATTTGATTCAACATTGCCTTTAAGCGATGAAGTAATGAAGAAGATTGTTCAGGCAAGTGATAGTCAAGATTTTAAATTAACTGTTGAACCTGATCCTTCAGGGTCATCATTACTTATGATTCTTGTTAATTGGTTACCAATAGTTGTAATTGTTGGGGCAGCTTTTTGGATGTTAAATAGACAAATGGCTGGTAATAAGAGTTCACTTGATTTTGGTAAGAGTAGAGCAAGATTAAGTAGTGATAAGAATAAAGTTACTTTTAAAGATGTTGCTGGACTTGAAGAGGAAAAGGATGAGGTTAAAGAAATTATTGATTTCTTAAAAGCTCCTAAGAAATTTCAAAAACTTGGAGCTAGAATTCCTAAAGGAGTTTTATTAATGGGCCCTCCAGGTACTGGTAAAACTTTACTTGCTAAAGCAGTTGCTGGAGAAGCAGATGTTCCATTTTACTTTATTAGTGGTTCTGACTTTGTTGAACTATTTGTAGGTGTTGGAGCAAGTCGTGTTCGTGATATGTTTCAACAGGCTAAAAGAACAGCACCATGTTTAATATTTATAGATGAAATTGATGCTGTTGGTCGTCAAAGAGGTACTGGTATTGGTGGAGGACATGATGAGCGTGAACAGACATTAAACCAATTACTAACTGAAATGGATGGTTTTGGTGCTAATGAAGGAATAATTATTATGGCTGCTACTAATAGACCTGATGTACTTGATCCTGCACTTTTAAGACCAGGTAGATTTGATAGACAAATTACTGTTAGTCTTCCTGATGTAAAAGGCCGTGAAGAAATTCTTGAAGTTCACGCTATAAATAAAGTTTTAGCAGATGATGTTACATTAAAGAACTTAGCTAAACGTACTCCAGGATTTAGTGGAGCTGATCTTGAAAACTTACTAAATGAAGCTGCACTTCTTGCTGTTAGAAGAGGTAAGTCAGCAATTACTATGAGTGAAGTAGACGAAGCTACTGATAGAGTACTTATGGGTCCCGCAAAAACTAGTCGTAAATATAGTGAAAATGATAGAAAACTTGTTGCTTTTCATGAAGCAGGACATGCTGTTATTGGAATTAAACTAGAGAATGCAAGTGATGTACAAAAAGTTACTATTATACCTCGTGGACAAGCTGGAGGATATAATATGATGATTCCAACAGAAGAAAAAATGTGTTCTACTAAGACTGATTTATTAGAGCAAATAACAGGATTACTTGGAGGACGTGCAGCAGAAGAAATAACTTTCCATGAAATCACAACTGGTGCTCATAACGATTTTGAAAAAGCAACAAAAATTGCACGTGCTATGGTTACAGAGTATGGTATGAGTGACTTAGGACCATTGCAATTTGAACAAGAATCTGGTAGTGCTTTCTTAGGAAGAGATTATAATAAACTTCAACATTTCTCAAATGAAGTTGCTAATGAAATAGATATGGAAATGAGAAAAATTATTAATAGTTGTCATAAGAAAGCAAAAGAAATTATTAATGAAAATAAAGATTTATTAAAATTAATAGCTGATGCATTACTTGAATATGAGACATTAACAAAAGAACAAATTGATTATTTAGTTGAAAATGGAAAAATGCCAGAAGAAAAAGAGGATACTAATTATGAAGAAATGTCTATTACTAGATTAAGAGAGATTGCTAAAGAAAAAGGTATTAAAAATTATTCAAAGATGACTAAAGCTGAATTATTAAAAGAGTTGAATGATTAATTCAACTTTTTTGTGACTTTCTAAATTTTTACAAGTGTTTTTTGTAAAGTTCTTAAAAAAGTTGTGATTTTGCCTAAAATTCTAGTTTAATCCACGACTTAAAAC
>CACYRE010000063.1 GCA_902776735.1 uncultured Erysipelotrichaceae bacterium
TTAATAAAAAAGATTTTTAAAGCCTTCTTTTTGAAGGCTTTTTATTCTATTATATCGAGGTGAATTATGGAAAACAATATTGATTTAGAAAAATTAGACGACAATGAACTACTTGCTTTATATGACAAAGTAATCGAACATATTGAGTATTTAAATAGTAATATTATTTCTTTAGAGGAGGAAAAAATATGACTAATTTAGATGAATCTCCTGTAATTAAAGAAATAAATATAAATAAGAATCATATTGATAATTTTATCCTTGATACAAAGGAAGGTACTAAAAGAGTAAAAGAAAAATTTCATAAGAATGCTGTAAATGAAAGAAATAAATATATACAAAAAGAAAATATTAAATTTTCTGATTATAAAGTTCTTATAGAAAATGAAATGGTTGAAAGACTTAAAAAAATTATGCCTATAGATAAAACTAATCAATATACTAGTGATTTAGTTAAAGTTAATAATTTATTTGAATTAGTTAAATTAAATTGTAATATTTCTAATACATTTAAATTAAAACTAGATTTTATTATATCATCAATTAATGAAAACACATCTTTAGATGAATTAAATATATCTATTAAAAAATTTATTGATAAGTTAAAAGAAATTGGTATTACACTTACAATTAATGATTTTAAATATACTATGTTTACTGAACAATATATGTCTAGTTATTTAAAAAATTATAAGTTTAATAATATGAAAGAGATATTTGAAGATATTTATTTTAATTGCCCTGATATAAAACTACAATTAAAAATGTGTTTAATTAATATAATAAATATTTATAAAAAGAAAATTGATTTATATGTCAAAAATTATACTACTTCATTATTTGAAAAAAATGAGATTAATTCTTCAGATGTTTTTTATAAATATAAATCTTTAAGAAATAGTATTGGTAGTACTATGGCTAAAGATGAATATTATAATACTAAAATATTTCTTGATGATAAATTAAAAATAGGTGACTATTTAGAAGATAGTGCTGCTCGTAGTAAGAACTTTAATACATTTACAACAAATTATGATTTATTAGATGAATATGGTAAAAATAGCTATAATAATGCAACTATGGGACTATATCTAACTTTAAATGAACTAAAAAAATATTATAACTATGAATTTATAATTGAGGATTTACTAAAAAGATATAAAGAAAAAGATAGTGCTAAGACTAATTTTATGAGTAAGAAAAAAGAACTTGATAAAGAAGAAGCTAATCGTCAAAAAATTTATAAAGAGTATTTAAAAGCAAGTGGTATTGGTTTTTTTGCTAAAAAAGATAATATTAAGAAGAAAAATACTATGTTAAAAATGAATGAAGAAATAAAAAAACTAAAAAGTTTATATGATGAGTATAATGATTTAGAAATTACATATAATTTAAATAGATTGAGTGAATCTGCTAGTATTTATGATTTATTTATGATTAGTTTATCTTCATTTAGTTTTATTGAAAAGATGTTTACAACTAATGAAAATTTTAATGAAAATGATTTATATTCTAATGTTGATGACTACTTTAAATTTATATTTAATCCAAATAACGATTTTTTAAGAGAGACTAATGCTTTAGTAGAGTATAATCTTACTAATATTATTTCAGAAAAATATAAATTACTTGACTTAAATGTAACTGAAGAATCTATTAATAAAGACAATATTGATGCGACATTAGATATCTTAAGATATATTAATTTAATTCAAAACATTAGTAAGTCTAATATTAGCCTTAATACAATTTATAATATTTATCAAATGACTAAAATTACTGCTGAGAATAGGAAAAATTTAGAAGTTTTGTAAGATATTTTTGAATTTAGTCGAATATCTTTTTTTTTATAGAATTATAAAATATCATATGCTATAATATATTTTGAAGAATAGAAATGTGGTGAATTCATGAAGACATTAAAAAAATGTTTAAAAGTATTAGCAACTATTTTTTTAGTTTTATTAGTAACTATTAGTGTTTATACTTTTGCAGTAACTGATATTATGAAAAAAGATTATGTTAATGTTTTTGGCTATACTTATTTTGTTGTTGCATCAGGCTCTATGTCAGGTGAGATTGAAGTCAATGATATAGTTTTTGTTAAAATAACAGATGATGTTAAATTGAATGATATTGTAACCTATAAAAGTGATGATGGCGCAATTATTACTCATAGATTAATAAGTATGAAAAATAATAGTTATGTCTTAAAAGGAGATGCTAATAATTTGGCAGATAACCCAATAAAAAAGGATCAAATTATTGGTAAAGTCTCATTAGTTGTTTCACCAAGTTTTATTTTAAAATCAATTGCTGTATTTTTAATTTTATTTATCTTTTTAGCTCTGATTAATTTTGATGATATAGTAAAAAAATATATTATTAGGAGTGATAAGTCTAAAAACAAATTACCAGATGATTTATTCACAAGTCCAAAAAAAGTGGAAGAGCCTTCAAGTGGACTTACGGTAACAATATCATTAGATGAGATGGAAGCATTAAATGAAAGTCATGAAAAAGAAGTAGAAGAAAAAGAAAAATATGAAAGCATTGAAATATTAGATGATGATGAATTTTTAGAAGATACTGATAACAATAAAAAGAAAAAGGATTCACAGGACAAAGAAACAATTGATTTAGTAGTATCTATTCTAAAATGTAAAACTAATCATGTACAAAAAGCTAAAATGAATAAGAAATGGTTAACAAAATATCAATATGTCTATAAACTATGTTTTTTAAGTTTAGATAGAAATATTGATGAATTTACAAAATCAATAGAAAATCCACCATTTGATGAGATATATGATTATGATTTAGATAAAGTTGGATTAACAGAAACTATTAGAAATAGAATTTACAGTTGTCCATTACATGTCTATTTGAGATTACTTACATATGCTATACTTTATAATGATGAAGAAATGTTTGATGGTATTTATAAGATACTAAAATATAAAGTAATGATTGATAATGAAAATAAGTTTAAATTTATTAAAAAATCTGATAATAAAAGTATTAAACAAATAAAAACATTAATTGAATTTATGAAAAAAGTATCAACAAGATTTGATAATAAACATGTTTTTGAATTAGATAAAATAGAGAGAATGGTTAAGATAAAGAGTTATTAAGCAGGAGGAAGTGAAGAGTAGTGAATAAAGTTATTTCTGAGAAAAAAGCTATTTTTATAAGTGTTTTTGCTGCTCTTATTGTTTTACTTCTTGTTTATTTTATGTATAGTTTTTTAGTTAGTAGATCAACTCTTGCAGAAGTAGAAAAGTGGGATGGAGTAACAGTTGCATCTTCTTTTTCATCTGGAAATGGAACAAAAGAAAATCCCTATTTAATTAGTAATGGTAGTGAATTAATATATTTTAAAAACTTAATTGAAGGTGATGATTACAATAGTTTTAATACTAAGTATTATGCTATAAGTGAAGATATTGATTTAGATAATCATTCAATTAGTAGTATTGGAACAATTTCTAAAGATGATATTAAAATATTTAAAGGTAGTTTAGATGGTAGAGGACATACTATTAGTAATATTTTAATAGACAAGGCAAATACTTATAGTGATACTGATTATTATGGGTTATTCTCTACTGTCGAGAATGCAACAATTACTAATTTAAATATTTCATCTTATAGTATAAAGTCATCAAAAAGTGATAATAAAATGGCTATAGGTTTAATTGCTGGAAATATTAATTCTTCAGGTGAAGTAGATGAAGAAAATAAATATCTTGGTAGTATAAATAATATATCTATTGTTGGAGGAAGTATTGATTTAAGTAATACTACTTATAATAAAGATAGTGTTATTGGAGGTATAAGTGGAACAATATCTTCTAATTTAAATATTAGTAATATTTATTTAAACTTAGATTTTAATACTTCTTATATTGATAATATAGGACTATTTTCTAATAAATTAGATAGTGATGTTAATAATACTTTATTTGATATAACTTCTAATAATTTTTCTTATGATAAATTTAAATTTAATATTTCTGGAGAGTTTAAATCTAATAATAATTATTATGTTAATAATAGTAAATATTATTTGGGAGATAAAGAAGTAACTGAAGATGATATTATTACTACATTTAATGAGAATAATACTGATTATTATTTTTCATTTAGTGAAGGTAAGCTTATTTTAAAAGAGTATGAGAAAACTTCTAATACTGAAAATAATCCTGTTACTAAAAAGTTTGTTTTAAGAGCTCCTCAAAATAGTATTGCTGTACATGAATCTGGTGTAAGTAATGGTATAGTTTATGTAAATGATTTGGAATCTAGTTGGAATTATTATATGGGACTAAATTATACTGAAGTAACAAGTGCTAATTTACCAAGTTATAGTTTAAGATATTCATCTTCTAATTTAGTACAAGTAGCCATTGCTTATCTTGGCCAAGACTATAATGATAGTAGCTTAGTTGGACATGTTTCTCCAACTGAAAGTGCTACTGAATATATTTATTATAGATATTATCCAATAGTAGATGGAAAGATTACAATTGAGTTAATTGATAATCCATTTAGTGCAAGACCTACAGGTAAAGGATTTAATGGTTGGGCTACTAGTTACTCTGGAGCAGTTATTTCTTTTGATAAAGATTATTACACAAGATATCTAACAATTCCTGTTAC
>CACYRE010000064.1 GCA_902776735.1 uncultured Erysipelotrichaceae bacterium
ATATATATGATAGATATATTGCTGTTTCTAAAGTAGCAAGAGATAGAGCTAATGGGTATTTTCCAACAAATAATATTGAATATATTTATAATCCATATATTTATGATAAAAGCAAAATAAAAGAGCATTTAAAGCTTATTACAGCATGTAGAAATGCTCCAGAAAAGGGAATTGAGAGAGTAAAGATATTTGCTTCAATATTAGATGATTTGGATATTCCTTATACTTGGGAAGTATTTACAGATGTTGTTGAAGAAAATAGAAATGGACTTATTTTTAGACATTGTGTTACTAATACAATTGATTACATTATGGATGCTGACTACTTAGTACAATTTAGTAGGAGTGAAGCTTTGTCATATTCCCTAACTGAGGCTTTATGTGCTAATGTTAAAGTAATAACAACAATTTTGATAATAATTATGATTTACTAAAAAACAAAGTATTAGAAGCTTATAAATATAGAGATAAATCATTTAGTTATAGTTATGATAAAGAAAGATTTATTGATTACTTAGATATATTTGGTAAGTAAAAAACTAGATTAGATAATCTAATCTAGCTTTTATATGTTTTTGTTTTAGATGTTTATATTTTTATATTCATATATTTATTATGTTTTAGAATTTTATATAAATATTTTTATATTGTAGGGCTTTTTTTAGTAAATCTTTTTCATCTTGATAAGTTAATAAATTTAGAGCTTCTTTGTAATTAACAAAGTCTACTTTTTGGACTTCTTCTAATTGGGGAGAAAGTTCTTTATTAAGTGGTTTTCCTATAAAGAAGATAACATCTTTTGTTATATTTTTTTTCGGACTATAAGTAATTATTTCTCTAAATCCTGGTATTATTTCTACATCACAATTTGTTTCTTCTTTTACTTCTCTGATGGCTGTTTCTTCTTCAGTTTCCATTCCTTCTACATGACCTTTAGGAAAACCAATATGTCCTAAGTTATGCTTTATTAGTAGGACTTTGTCATTATAAAAAACAATTACCCCACATGACTTTTCTTGCATTATTTTTCCTCCTTAAAAATTTGATTTCATTTCAAATAAGATATCACGTAACTCCATGGCTCTTTCAAAGTCTAAGTTCTTGGCAGCTTCACGCATTTCATGTTCAATAGAGTCCATATTTTTAATAAGTTCTTTTTTACTTGGTTTCTTAGTCTTTTTAGTTTCTGTATCAGTGTTAGAAATTACTTCTCGAATATCTTTTTTAATAGTTTGAGGAATAATATTATGTTCCTTATTATAGGCTTCTTGGATTTTACGACGACGAGCTGTTTCATCAATGGCTAATTGCATTGAATCAGTTATCTTATCTCCATACATTATAACATGACCATGAGCATTTCTAGCACATCTACCTATTGTTTGAATTAGACTTCGCTCACTTCTTAAGAAACCTTCTTTATCTGCATCAAGTATAGCAATTAAACTAACTTCTGGAATATCTAGGCCTTCACGTAAAAGATTTATTCCGACTAGGACATCATATTTACCTGCTCTTACATCATGAATTATTTGCATTCGCTCAAGTGTTTTTACTTCACTATGAAGATATGCTACTTTAATATCTAATTCTTTTAAATAATTAGTTAACTCTTCAGCCATTCTAATAGTTAAAGTAGTTACTAGTACTCTTTCATTATTTTTAATTCGTTCATTAATTTCTCCGACTAAGTCATCTATTTGACCTTCAGTTTTTCGAACTTCAATTGTTGGATCTAGTAGTCCTGTCGGTCTAATTATTTGTTCAACATACTGATTATTGGTATGTTCTAATTCTAAGTCTCCAGGAGTTGCGGATATGTAAATTGCTTGATTAATCTTTTTTTCAAATTCATCATATTTTAGTGGTCTATTATCTAAGGCACTAGGTAATCTAAAGCCATATTCAACAAGATTCATTTTTCTAGCTCTATCACCATTATACATTCCTCTAACTTGAGGTAGAGTAACATGAGACTCATCAACTACTAATAAATAGTCATCCGGAAAGAAGTCCATTAAAGTAGTTGGTGTTTCTCCAGGTAGTCTTCCAGCCATTGGAGCAGAATAATTTTCAATTCCAGAACAAAAGCCAGTTTCCTCTAACATTTCAATATCATAATTAGTTCTTTGTTCTAGACGTTCAGCAGCAAGTAAATGATTATTTTCTTTTAAATATTTTAATCTATCAGCAAGTTCAGCTTTTATTCTTTTTATACCAGCTTGTAATTTCTCATCACTTACAACATAATGAGAAGCTGGAAAAATACTTACGTTTTTAACATTTTTTAAAATTGTTCCCGTCAAAGTATCAATTTCACTTATTCTATCAATTTCTTCATCAAAAAATTCTATTCTATATCCAGTTGTATTTTGATTAGCTGGTATTATCTCTAGAGTATCTCCTCTTACTCTGAAAGTACCACGTTTAAAATCAAAGTCATTTCGTTCATATAACATTTCCACAAGTTTTGTTAATATCTTTTCTCTAGGAGTAGTTTGTCCCACAGATAATGTTAACATCTTACTTTTATATTCTTCAACTTCTCCAATACCATAGATACAGGATACAGATGAGACTACAATGACATCACGACTTGTTATAAGGGCGGAAGTTGCGGCATGACGAAGTTCATCTATTTCATCATTAATAGATGAGTCTTTTTCAATGTAAGTATCAGTTGATGGAACATAGGCTTCTGGTTGATAATAGTCATAGTAAGACACAAAATATTCAACATGATTTTCGGGGAATAATTCTTTTAATTCACCATAAAGTTGTCCAGCTAAAGTCTTATTATGAGCAAGTACTAAAGTTGGTTTATTAACACGAGCAATAACATTGGCAATAGTAAAAGTTTTACCAGTACCTGTTGCTCCTAAGAGAACTTGTTCTTTCTTTCCTTCATTTAGGCCTTCTACTAAAGCATCTATAGCTTCAGGTTGATCTCCAGCTGGTTTGAATTTTGATACTAATTTAAATTTATCCATAGTTAGTCCTTTCTTTCTAAAAGCACTTAAATTTTAACAAATTATAATAAAAATTACAACTTGTATGAAAGGAAATAGTAAATTATAATATACTTGGTGATTTAATGAAAAAAGTAGTAGAAAAAGGAATAGATTCTCATACTCCTGGTCTTTTAATTGATGATAAAGGAGACTTTTATACAATGGATAATAAAGATATTCATCAATATTTTTTTAAAGAGTTTATTAAGAAAAAATTAGATATTTCAATGAATACAGATAATTTAGTTGAACTTATGCATATTTTGATTAGAGACTGTAATACTATTCCTTATATTGGATGTACATCTGGTGATAGGAAGTATAATGAAGGTAGTTTATATTTAGAAGATTTAGATAAATTAACTACTGAGCAGATTAGTTCTATTATTAAACTTTATGGTGCTATTGGTAATGACTATTTATTAAGATTTTATAAATTAGATTTTGAGAAGCAAGATGAAGAAGAAATAAGTTTGGGGGATATATACGAGGAGTATGTAAGAAGAATGGATGATTCTAAGACTATTAAATAGTCTTTTTTTTATAAAAAAAGAAATATCAAATGATATTTCTAATGAGGAACATAAGTTCCTGGATTTATAATATGAGGTCTATACTCATAATAACCTGCATTGTAAGACCAACCCTTATCAGTAGACATCTCTAAATGTAGGTGACATCCTGTTGACCAACCAGTTGAACCAACATAGGCTATTACTTGTCCGGCCTGAACTACTTCGTTTTCTGAAACAGCATATTTTCCAACATGGGCATATTGTGAGAATACAAGTCTACCATTAACATTATGTACAATTAATACCATGTGTGCATGATAATTATCAAGTTTTTCTCCAACATAATATACTCTTCCCGCCGCGACAGCATGTATTGGTCTTCCACAGTTCGTAGAATAATCATATCCTTTGTGTGGATATGGGGGATAATTATTACCATAACCATTAGATATTCTTACTCCTGGTAAAGGTGTTGTAAATCCATTGGCGTTTATTATACCACTTCCTCCACCGTTGCCAGTATTTACTTTAGGTGGTACATCACAAGTAACTCCGATTACATCATTTGATTTACAACCTTTTCCTTTATAATAAGAGATTTTTGATTGTAGAGCTTTTACTTCACCTTGAACATTTGGAATTGTTCCTTCGATACTATTTGCTTCAGCATCTATTTTTTTCTTTTGTTCTTCTAATTCAGCCTTTAACTTAGTTAATTCAATTTGCTCATTTTTTAATTCTTCTTTTTTATTTTTATTTTCTGCAATTAACTTTTTTAAATCATTCATTATATTATTATTATATTCAGTTAATTGTTCAACAACGGCCATACGATAAATCATATCTGTAATGGAACTTGCTCCAAAGATATATTCTAGATAAGTATTTTCTCCATCAGATATTTGATAATATGACATGATATTTTTACTTTCTTGAGATTTTTTCTTTATTTCTTTTTCAGATTTTTCTATTTCATCTTCTAATTTTTTAATGTTATCCTCAGCAGTATTTATCTTATTTTGCGTATTTACTATCTGTGAAGCAATTGCTTTTGATTCAGCTTGTTTTTTAGCAAGTTCACTATTTTTATTATTTAATTCTGCTTGATAAGATGCTACTTGATCTTCTAATTCTTTTAATGTTTGTGCATGTACTGGTAGTGTAGTACAAGTTATTAATAAAAGAATAATTATTATAATAGAAATTTTCTTCTTCATTAGATCTTTAAGTACTTTCTTACGGCTCCAGCACTACCTATCATACCGACAATTACACCAATTATAACTATAATTAGTGATGTTTGATATATAAATGGTTCCGGTTTAATTAGTTTAATTAATTCTGTAAATAAATATCCATTAAAGTGATTATAGAAAGCAATATAACCATACTCATTATTTCTATTTCTCTATGTCTTGCAGAAATTGTTAATTTAATAGTATTAATAATTAAGAATACAGTTACTAAAACAAGAGCAATTACTACACCATAAGTTACTTTTTCAATAGAGGTAAAAGCATTTACCATTCTATCAATATAACCTTCTCCATATCTTACTACGGAGACGTTATCTAGATTTTTAATATTATTAGCAGTATTTTTAATTTTAGTTATATCTTTAACTTTTACTTGGAAAGTATCTTTTAGAGGAGATTCATCATCATCCCAGTTATCAAGAACTGTTTTAAAAACATCTGACTCAGCTTGCATCTGCTTTTTTACTTCTAATTTTGATTCAAAAGTGTACTTTTCGACATTAGACATTTTCTTGATTTTTTCTTCTGTTTCATTAATTTGATCTTTAGTTACACCATTATTCATAAATACAACTATTGTCATGTCTCTTTCAATTTCTTTAGTAAAATTTTCAACATTGAAAGAAGCAATTATTGCGACTACAACAATAATTAAAGTTATGGTAATACAGGAAATAGAAGCAAGGGATAGACTAAAATTTCTAATTACACTTTTGAAAGCATCTCTGATACTTCTTCCTAACATTCTAAATGCTTTCATCGGCATACGTTCCTTTCTGTTTATAATTTACTAAATGACCATCTTTTAAAGTAATTACTTGTTTTTTCATTTTATTAACAATTTCTTTATCATGAGTAGCCATAATAATAGTTGTTCCTCTATTTTTATTTATGTCATCTAGTACTTTCATTATTTCCATACTTCTTTCTGGATCAAGGTTTCCTGTTGGTTCATCGCAAAGCAGAAGTTTTGGATTATTAACAATAGCTCTTGCTATTGCGACACGTTGTTGCTCACCACCTGATAAGTTAGTTGGATAGTCGTGTACTTTATTTTTTAACCCTACATCTTCAAGAGCTTTTAAGACATTTTTTCTTATAACATCTTTTTTAGCACCAATACACTCCATAGCAAAAGCAACATTTTCATATACTGTCAATTTAGGTAATAATCTATAATCTTGAAATACTATTCCTAATTTTCTTCTTAATTTATAAACCTTTTTATTTCTTAGTTTAGCAACATCTAGTCCTCCTACTATTACTTGCCCTTTAGTTGGCTTTTCTTCTCTATATAACATTTTTATAAGAGTAGATTTACCACTTCCAGAACCTCCTATTACAAAGACAAATGAGCCTTTTTCAATTGCTAAGTTTAAATCATAGATGGCAGTTACTCCATTTTTATATCTTTTTTCGACATTTTTTAATCTTATTAAATCCATCTAATTTTATCACCACCTTAGTTAATTAATTATATCATAGAAATACAAAGAAAAAAAGCAAGGCATTTATTTTGTCTTGACTTTAATTTATATTTTACGTTATTTTGCACCTTC
>CACYRE010000065.1:0-2823 GCA_902776735.1 uncultured Erysipelotrichaceae bacterium
TTAGGTCTATGTCATCTTGAATGGTATTAAAACAGAGCCACTATCTCCAGCAGAAACTGCTAGGTTTTAGGTCTATGTCATCTTGAATGGTATTAAAACGGCTTTTATAATTCAGAATTGAAAAAAAGCGTTTTAGGTCTATGTCATCTTGAATGGTATTAAAACTCATAATCAGTAGCAGAAATCCGACCTTTAGTTTTAGGTCTATGTCATCTTGAATGGTATTAAAACAATTATGGAGCAAATTAAATCAACTGCATCGTTTTAGGTCTATGTCATCTTGAATGGTATTAAAACAAGGAATATACTTACTACTTATGCACAAGTGTTTTAGGTCTATGTCATCTTGAATGGTATTAAAACTTATGTAATTCATATAATCACTCTCCTAACGTTTTAGGTCTATGTCATCTTGAATGGTATTAAAACGATAAAGGGAAAGCCAAAAGTGAACTATATGTTTTAGGTCTATGTCATCTTGAATGGTATTAAAACGTCTAGTTACTAAAGCTAAACCATTTCTGTGTTTTAGGTCTATGTCATCTTGAATGGTATTATCTATTTTAAGAGTAAAAAGATGATAGTGTAGTTTTCAATATAAGCATTATAATTATGAACAATTTAAGGCTTAATATGAATACATATGATTTTAGAGTAAAAAAAAGAGACGGAAAGTTACTTGATTTAAGTATATTAAAAGGGAAAGTAATATTAGTTGTAAATACTGCTACGGGTTGTGGGTTTACTCCACAGTATGAAGGATTAGAAAAGTTATATAAAAAATATAAAGATAAAGGTTTGGAAATATTAGATTTTCCATGTGACCAATTTGGCCATCAAGCACCTGGAACTAATGATGAAATACATGAGTTTTGTACATCAAAATACAACACCTCATTTGATCAACTTGCTAAGATAGAAGTAAATGGTGAAAATGCTGATCCATTCTATAAATATCTTAAACAAGAACAAAATTTTAAAGGATTTGGAATAGAAGGATCAATATTAATTCCAATAGTTAAAAAGATGGATAAAGATTATAAAAACAATGCTAATATTAAATGGAATTTTACTAAATTTTTAATTAATAAAGATGGAAAAGTAGTTGATAGATTTGAGCCTATGGTAAAGCCAGAAAAAATTGAAAAGGAAATTGTTAAATTACTTGGAGCATAAGATGAAGAACTATGATTGCTTAAATTTAGAAAATCAATTATGTTTTCCATTATATGTTTGTTCTAAAGAAATAGTTAGAAAGTATAAACCATTTTTAGAAAAAATAGATCTTACATATACTCAATATATTGTAATGATTATTCTTTGGGAATATGGTAAAATGAATTTGAAGGATTTAGGTAATAAGATGTATCTAGATTCTGGGACTCTAACTCCTTTATTAAAAAAGTTAGAAATAAAAGGTTATATTAAAAGAAATAAGTCTTGTGAAGATGAGAGAAACTTAATGATAGAATTAACTAAAAAGGGAGAATCTTTAAAAGATGAAGCAATTGATATACCTAATAAAATTGGTGGTTGTCTAAATTTAGATAATGAAGATACAACTACATTGTATGAGTTATTATATAAAATATTAAATAATATAGAAAATAATTAATTGGAGGAAAATAATATGATAAAAGAAATTAAAAGTGAAAAAGAATTTAAGGAAAATGTATTAGACTCAACTGATGCAGTTCTAGTAGATTTTAATGCTACTTGGTGTGGACCTTGTAAAATGCAAAGACCAATCTTAGAAAATCTATCAAAAGATTATAAAATAGTAAGTGTTGATACTGATGAAAATGAAGAACTTGCATATCAATATAAAGTTATGTCTATTCCATGTATGGTTTTAATTAAAGATGGGAAAGAAGTTAAGAGAATGGTTGGACTACATTCTGAAGAAGATATTAAAGAATTTATGAAGTAGGTGCTATTGATGTATGATGTAATTATTGTAGGAGCAGGTCCAGCTGGCCTTACAGCAGCAATTTATGCCTGCCGAGCTAACTTAAAAGTTTTAGTACTTGAAGCTATGACATATGGAGGACAAATTATTAATACTCCTAGCATTGAAAATTATCCGGCTTTATTTAGAGTAAGTGGCTTTGATTTTGCTACTAATTTATATAATCAAGCAAAAGAACTTGGAGCAGAAATAAAATTTGAAAAGGTTGTAAAAATTGTTCCGGGTAAAGAAAAAGAAGTAATTACTTCTAATAATTCATATAAAACAAAATCAGTAATTCTAGCAACTGGTGCAGAAAATAGAAAACTAAATCTTGCAAATGAAGATAAATTTGTTGGTAAAGGAATTTCTTATTGTGCTACATGTGATGGAAATTTTTATAAAGGACAAGTAGTTGCTGTAAATGGAGGTGGAAATACAGCTTTAGAAGATGCTATATATTTAGCAGATATTGCAAAAAAAGTATATTTAATTCATAGAAGAGATACTTTTAGAGCAGATGCCTCTCTAGTTGAACAGGCCAAGAAAAAAGGAAATATTGAATTTATTTTAAATTCTACGATTACTAAGTTAAATGGTGATGATAAATTAACTTCAATTACTTTAAGTAATAATAAAGAGTTAAATATAGATGGATTATTCATTGCAATTGGAAGAGTACCAGAAACTAGTAATTTTACAAGTATTGTTAAAACAACTAAAGACGGATATTTTGAGTCTAATGAAGAATGTCTTACAAATCAAGAAGGAATATTTGTAGCAGGAGATGCCAGAAAAAAAGAATTAAGACAATTAGTAACAGCTACTAGTGATGGAGCAATTGCAGCAACAAAAACTATTAAATATATTAAAAA
>CACYRE010000065.1:2886-10948 GCA_902776735.1 uncultured Erysipelotrichaceae bacterium
ATTGATTATTATTATAATTAATCTTATTTAATTTTTATTGCACATATACTTTCTTTGCTGTATCCTTATAATATAAGGAGTTGGTAGTATGAGTAAAATTAAAGATAAAACAACTAGTAATATTATTTCTTTTGTTATGTTAATTATTGGTACAATTATTTCATCTCTTGCACTTGAATGTATATTAATACCTAATACTATATTAGATGGTGGAGTTACTGGAATATCTATTATTATTTATAAATTGTTTAACATTCCGGTATCATTGTTGGTTTTAATTTTAAATATACCTTTTGTATTTATTGGTTATAAAAATCTAGGGAAGAGTTTTTTATATCGTACAGTATTTTCTATGTTATGTTTTTCTCTGTTATGTTTTTCTCTTTTCTTAACTTGTTTTGAAAATTTAGCTCAATTTGTTGATGATATTTTACTAGCAACTGTTTTTGGTGGAGCATTATATGGAATTGGAGTAGGTATAGTTATTAGATTTGGTGGTTGTGTTGATGGAACAGAGAGTGTTGCTATTGTAATTAGTAAAAAGACATCTTTATCTGTTGGACAAATAGTCTTATTTTTTAACCTTATTATATTTATGATAGCTGGATTTATTTTTGGTGTTGATCGATCATTATATTCACTACTTACTTATTTTATTACATCTAAAGTAGTTGACTTTGTATCAACTGGTTTGGAGCAAGCTAAGGCTGCTATGATAATTACTGATAAAAGTAATGAGTTATCACGGGAAATTTATCGAAAACTTGGTAGAACAACAACTACCATTAAAGGAAAAGGCTTGATTAGTGGTGAAAAAGATGTATTGTACTGTGTATTGACAAGAATAGAAGTTTATGAGTTGAAACATATTGTCGAAGATATGGATGAAAGTGCTTTTGTTTCTATTTCAGATGTTTCTGAAATAATTGGTAATCATATAAAAAGCACTAATAAAATAAGAAAATTAAATAAGAAAGTTTCTTAGTAATAAGAAACTTTTTCAAATAAAAAAAATGTGCTATACTTAGGTGGAGATGAATAATTAATAAATGCAGGTGAATAAGATGTATGAAGATAAAACTTTTTATAGAATAGTTAAACCTATAGTTAGTTTTTTGTTTAAAATAGTTTTTCGACCCGAGATAAAAGGGGCTGAAAATATACCAAAAGAAGGAAGAATACTAGTTGCTGGGAATCATACTAGTTATTTAGATCCGGCACTTCTTGTAACTGCATCTCCTAGGCAAATACACTTTTTAGCAAAAAAAGAGTTATGGAAAGGGATAACTCATTTTATTGTAGTTGGTATGGGAGCTGTTCCAGTGGATAGAAAAATACATGATAAAGATGCTTTAGAAAGTGCATATAAATATTTAGAAAATGAAAAGTGTGTGGGAATATTTCCAGAAGGAACCATAAATAGAACAGATGATGTCATTATACCTTTTAAAATGGGATCAATCAAAGCTTGCAATAAAACAAAATCTCAGTTAGTACCATTTATTATTACTGGTGAATATAAAATGTTTAGAAAAAGTATTAAAGTTGAATTTTTAAAACCTATGACAATTTCAGATGATTTAGAAAAAGAAAATAATAAATTTATGCAACTTGTTAGTAAGAAGTTAATTGAAGGAGGAAGAACACATGGAACAAAAAGAAAAAATGGGCATATATAAGTTTTTTAGATCAGTTTTAGGTTTTATTTATAGATTATATTACAATCCAACTATTATAGGTTATGAGAATATTCCAAAAGAAGGTTCTATTTTAGTGGTGGGAAATCATGTTCATATAATGGATCAGTGTAATGTTATTATTGTAACTAAAAGATGTCTTCATTATATGGCTAAGAAAGAATATTTTGATGGTAAGTTTGAATGGTTTTTTAGATCCGTTGGCTGTATTCCTGTCGATAGAAGTAAAAAAGATGAACATGCTACAAGTGAGGCACTTGATGTTTTGAATAATGGTTGGGCTATTGGATTATTTCCAGAAGGAACTCGTAATGCCTTAAAAGAAGAAAGAGCTAAAGAGATATTTGATAAATATTTTTCTAAAGACTTAACTTTTTCTGACTTCTATGAAAAAACAAGAAAAGAAAAAACTTCACAAATAAATTATTTAGAAGAGTTATTAAATAATAAAAAAATAACTAAGAAAGATTTTATAAATAATATTTATGATGTTGATAATTATTTAAAAGAATTAATTCACAAAAAGGTTATCAATAATTCTGACTATTATGAACATATTTTGCTTCCATTTAAATATGGAGCTGTTTCTATGGCTAAAAAAACTAATAGCAAGATAGTCCCATTTATTGTTACAGGTGATTATAAATTTAGAAGTAAAAATTTAACTATAAGGATTGGTAAACCGATTGAACCAATGGATGATTTAGAAAAAGCCAATTTAATTTTAAGAAAAAATATGATTGATTTATATAAAGAAAATGAAAAATATAATGGTAAATAGTGTCAAAAATAATTTGTTATAAGTTTAATTTTATAAATATATGTTAGAATTTAATTGGTGATAGAATGAAACACAATGAATTTGATTATGAAGAAAAATATAAATTATACCGTAATGTTGGTGATCTTTTACATCCAACTATTTCCAAAAAAAATATAAGTAATTATAGAATAATTATTAGTGATGATTGTTTACCATTAAGAATATTTTATCCAACTAAAGTATCAAATTTAAGAGATGTTTTTATTTATATACATGGTGAAGAAAAAATTACTAATTGTGAAAAAAAGTATGCTGCTATTTCTACTTATTTTGCAAAAAATTATAATAGATTAGTTATTTCTATAGACTATGATAATTATACTAACTTAAATTTAAAAAAATTAAATATACTTATATATTCTACTATTAAAAAAATATATATTGATTTAATTAACAATAATATTTTTAAAGAAAATATTACATTAGTTGGAGATTCTACATCTGCTAACAAAATTTTATTTTTAACTAGAAAAATGAATAAAGAAAATATTGAATTTGGAAAATATTTATTATTTTATCCTCCTGTTTCTGGTAAATATTCTATTAATAAATTAGATGCTAATTTTGACATAGATTTATTTCCTAAATTAAAACTATATTATAAAGGAGTTAGAAAAAGTTTGTTTCCAATAAATGATAAGGAAATAAGATATCCTGAGACATTAATTCTTTGTGGTAAAATTGATCCTTTATTAGAAGAAATAAATGATTTTGTAAATATGCATAAAGAAATTAAATTAAAAGTTATTCCTTTTGCCAATCATGGATTTTTAGGAACTGATGATAAAGAAATAATTAATGAATATAATAATTTTATTATTAAATTTTTGAATAAATAGGTTTGTTTTTTGAACTAGTAATAAAAATTTAGATATGTTATAATTTTAATGGTGAAAATGATGGAAAAAAGAAAAACTAAAAAAGAAATAGTAAAAATGTTATTAAAGAATAATGAACTTGATGAAAAGGATGAGGAAGAGTTACTTGATTTACTAGTTGATCAACCAATAAGTATAGATATTGATAAACAAGAAGAAGCAAAAATGACTTTTGGTGACAAAGTAGCTGATAAAGTTAGTGAGATTGCTGGTTCTTGGGGATTCATTTTAGGTTTTAGTTTATTCTTAATATTTTGGATTGTTTTGAATGGAATAATTTTAACAGGTAATAATAGAATAGATAGTTATCCTTTTATATTATTAAATTTACTTTTGTCTTGTATTGCTGCACTACAGGCACCTATTATTATGATGAGTCAAAATCGTCAAGCAGAAAAAGATAGTTTGCGTAATCAAAATGATTATCGAACTGATTTAAAGAGTGAATTAATTCTTGAAGAATTACATCATAAAATGGAATTATTACTTAAAAATCAAAGAAAGATTATTAGTTGTTTAGAAAATAATGGAGAGGAGAAAATTAATGAAGAAAAGTAGTATAATATTTGTTGCAATTTTATCGCTATTTTTATTAACTGCTTGTAGTAAAAGATCTGATACTGAAAAGGTTGTTAGTAATAACGAAGAAGTAAATACTTATTCCATGAAGCATAAGAAATGTAGCAGAGAAGGTAGTGCTGATGATGGAATAGTAGTTTCACTTAATTATGATTTGTACTATACTGGAGAAAATTTAGATATTTTACATTCAGTTGAAAAAGTAACTGCTACTAAAAATGAAGATTTAGATAAGTACGAGACTGCATACAAAAACATATATAAAAATTATGAGGGTTTAAAATATTATGATGCAAAGGTTATTAGAGGAGATACAACTGTTACTAGTGATGTTACAATAAATTATGATAAAATAGATACTGAAAAACTACTTAATATTGAGGGTGAAGAAGATAATATTATTGAAAATGGTAAGGCTAAAGTAGATAAGTGGCTTACACTTGCAAAAAAATTTGGAACTAAATGTAAGGATGTTAGTTAATGATATCTTCTTTTGTTCGGGTAATTTAATTGGATAAAGTATTTCCCTCCGACGGAAAAAATGAGGGTTCGAGTCCCTTCCTGAACACCATATTTGCCAACTTAGCACAGCTGGTAGTGCAACGCACTCGTAACGCGTAGGTCGTAGGTTCGAATCCTATAGTTGGCACCATTTTATATTTTTTATTTTTTTAATTTATTTAAAATTTTTATATAATATAATTTATAAAAAATCTAGTCATTCTAAAAAAACAATGTTATAATGAACTAAAGAGGGGATATTTTATCCCTTTTTGTGTTATTTGGGATGAATGGAGAAAAATATATAGCAATTTTATTTAAACCAATTTGTTATGATAAAGAAAGAAAAATATATTTATATTTACCATTTGATTATGTTGATGAATGTAGTATTGATAGTATTACTAATATTTTAAAAACATCAGATGGAACAGACTATATTCCAATGGAAAGTGCAAGAATATCAGAAAATAATTTAGATGTTTGCTATGGTATCCCAGTTACATATGATACATTAAAAGAAAAATATCCAGCATCAAGTTCATATTATAGGATAATTGATGATTTTTATTCTGATATAAAAGATAACATATTTTTGGGAGCTTATAATAGGGAGTTTGGAAATTTTAATATCGTTCTTGCAGATAAAGAAGACATAGAAAAATGTAATGATGCATCTTGGTTTTATGATTTTTTGATTTATACAGAATTTGATATGTCAAAAGATGAGAGTAATGAGCCAACATTAAATATATCTAAAGATACTGTTAAAAATATTGTTGATGAGTTAAAAAAAGGGAAGATTCAAAAAATAATAAGTTATTTTCAAAGAGTTTTAGAATATATTGAAAATTCTGATGAAGATTTTGATATTAATAATATATTAAATATGCCAGAAGTAAAAAATATATTAGAAAATGATAATATATCTATTAAAACTGCTGAAGAAAAAGATAAAGAAGAAAATAATAGTGATAGTGAAGAGATTGTACCTGGGTCAAAAGAATTTACAAGGAAAGAATTACTTGAGCTAGTTAAACCATCTCTGGTTGAATTAAATAAATTAATTGGACTTACGGATACTAAGGAACATATTTATGATATGATTTCTTATTTAATAAACTATGATGAATGTAAAGATAAATTAAATTTAGAAAGGCCTAATTTAAATATGTTTTTTACAGGTAATCCTGGTACAGGTAAAACAACAGTTGCTAGAATTGTTGCAAAAATATTATATGATTTAGGATATACTAAAAGTAACAAGTTTGTTGAGATTACAACAAAAGATTTAATTGCTGGATATGTTGGACAAACAGCAATCAAGACAGCTAAATTATTAAAAGATAATAAAGGTGGAGTTATATTTATAGATGAAGCTTATAGTTTTGGAGACAAGGGTCAAGAATTTGCCGATGAAGCTTTAACTGTAATTTTAAAAGAAATGGAAAATACAGATACAACTTTTATATTTGCTGGTTATAGAGATGAAATGGAAAATTTCTTAAATTTAAATCCTGGTTTAAAATCAAGAATTGGTTTTTTCCTTGATTTTAATGATTATACTAATGACGAATTATTAGAAATATTTAAATCGAAGAATAGTAAAACTAATTTAGTTTTAGATCCAGAAGTCGACAAAAAAATATTAGAAATAATTGATAAAGCAAGAAGTAATGAACATTTTGGTAATGGTAGATTTATTGATAAATTATATGAAAGTATTATGATGAATCATTCTAGAAATTTAAAGAGTATGAAAAATATCGATTTTTCTAAGATAGATGAAAATTCTACGTTTGATTATATAGAAGAAAGCACAGAAGATGATAAAGTAATAAGTCCTGATGATATTGATGATAGCTTAGATGATTTAATTTCATTTAAAAACAAAAATAAAATTAAGAAAAAAATCGGTTTTTGATTTTATTAAATATTCTTGCTAATTAAGATATATTTTTATATAATTGATTAGTAAGAAAAGCCGATTTAGTATAGTGGCATTACAGAAGCATGGTAAGCTTCAAAGGAAAGTTCAATTCTTTCAATCGGCACCATTTATTATTATACGTTGATATCTCAACGTTTTTATTTTGTATATGTATATTTTATAAAAAACTTATATTGTTATATAATATGTAAAAGAGTAGTTATTTAAATTTTTTATTTTCATTACTATGTATTTCTTAAACAATGAAAGGAATTGAGTTTATGGAGAGAGTAGATAAAGTTATTGGTAGTATTACTAATTTAAGTAGAAATGATGTTAAAAAATATATTAAAAAAAAATTAGTTATGGTAAATAATAAGATTGTTGAAAGTCCAAAAATAAAAATTAATCCAGAAGTAGATATAGTTATTTTAGATGGAAAAGCATTAAAGTATCAAAAATATATTTATCTAATTTTAAATAAACCTAAAGGTTATGTTAGTGCAACTACAGATAATATATCTAAAACTGTAATTGATTTATGTCCTACTAAGTTTAGAAATAGGAATCTATTTCCAGTAGGTAGACTTGATAAAGATACTACAGGTTTAATGATAATTACAGATGATGGAAATTTTGCTCATAATATTTTATCACCTAAAAAACATATTAAAAAAAATACTATGTAGAATTATCTGGTAATTTAGATAATAAGATGATTACTGATTTTAAAAATGGATTAGAAGTTGGAAATGAAAGATTTAAATCTGCTGATTTAGAAATATTATCTAATAACACTTGCTATGTTACACTAACTGAGGGAAAATATCATGAAATTAAGAGAATGTTTCAAAAATATAAATTAGAAGTTATAAACTTGCAAAGAATAATGATGGGTAGTTTAGTCTTACCTACTGATTTAGCTTTAGGAGAGTGTCGTGAGTTATCTTCATTGGAATTAAGTAAAATTACTAGTTAGAATAATTTAGATATGCTATAATCATTATATAGTAGAGGTGCTTATGAATAATCAAAAAATATTATTGATGTATTATAATAATGAAATTAAATATTTGACTAATAGTAATATGGATCATTTAGAATGGTTTATATCTTTAGGGGGAAATAAATCATTATATGATAACTTGGTTAGGGGCTTTGTCATGGATGGAAAAATTGTTTTCTTTAAAGGACAAGACTTTAGATATGATCAAGAAGTAATTGATGTTGCCAGAAATAATGGACTAGCTATTAGAAAAAAACTAAATAATAATAATCTTATTGTATGTTGTGGTATATTACCAGGACTTCCTGGGCAAAGGTGGGAACCTATTATGATATTGAATGATAATGAATTAATTGATTATGAAAAAAAAGAAGAACTTTCAAAAAATAATTTTTCCAAAAACTTTCAGGAAGGACCAATATTAGAATTAAAAAATGATTTAAATGATGAAAAATTTATTAAAACAGCAACTATTTTGACAATAATTATACTTATATTATGTATATTAGCTAAGATAATATTAATTGCTAGAAAACAATTAAATACTACTAATTTCTTTGAAATATTGTTAGTTATTATTCAGATTGGTTCTTTAATTGGAACACTTTATGGTTATAAAACTAAAAAAGATTATACTAAATACTTGTC
>CACYRE010000066.1:0-743 GCA_902776735.1 uncultured Erysipelotrichaceae bacterium
ACTACTACCCTAACTTATAATATATTACATGATTATTTTGGCAATAGAGTTCATCTAGCAGGTAATATCGGATACCCTCTTATATCTATTTTAGATAGTCTAAAAAGTAATGATATTATTGTTATGGAAGTTAGTTGTCAACAAAGTGTTAATTTTGTAGAATTTAAACCCCATATTGCCCTAGTTACAAATTTTAGTCCAGCTCATATTGATTTCTTTGATGGATCATTTGATAAATATATGGAAACTAAATGTAAAATGTTTAGAAATCAAAATAAAGATGATGTTGCTATTATTAATTATAATAATAGTAATGCTATGAATAAATTAAAAGATATTAAGTCACAAAAAAAATATTTTTCAAGTAAGGAAAAATGTATTGGTACATACCTAGAAAATAATAAAATCTACTATAATGATGAAGAAGTAATGCCAACATCTATTGTAAAGATACCAGGTCTTCATAATCTAGAAAATGTTATGAGTGCAATTAGTATTGCTAAAGAATTTAATGTTCCAAATGAAAATATTCAAAAAACTATTGGTAATTTCAAAGGTGTAGAACATCGTCTTGAATATGTATCTACAAAGCATGGTGTAAAATTTTATAATGACACTGAAGCTACTAATATTAAATGTAGTCAAATTGCCTTATCATCTTTCAAAGAACCCACTATCATAATTTTAGGTGGTCTAGAGCGTGGTCAAGATTTCAATGAATTAGCTTCATACATGAAAAATGT
>CACYRE010000066.1:772-5029 GCA_902776735.1 uncultured Erysipelotrichaceae bacterium
CTACTTTCTCCTGCTTCTGCTTCTTGGGATCAATATAAAGAATGTGAAATTAGAGGTCAAGAATTCAAAGACTTAGTAAATAATATAAAATAAACGGAGTAAAAATATGAAACATAACATGAAATTACAACCAAAATACTATAATTTTATGCTTAATGGTACTAAAAGAATTGAAATAAGACTAAATGATGAAAAAAGAAAAAATATAAATCTAGGAGATACTATTATATTTACAAATACTTCTACTAATGAATCATTTAATACTAAAGTTATTGGTTTATTAAATTATAGGGCTTTTGAAGATATGCTTAAAGATTTTGATATGTCTATTTTAGCAGATAAATCTATAACTAAAAATGAATTAATTAATGTACTAGAAGAGTTTTATTCTAAGGAAATGCAAGAAAAATATGGAGTATTAGGAATTAGAATTGAATTGCTATAAAAAAGATATGAAAATAATTTTCATATCTTTTTCAATAATTTAGATTTATTTCTATTTAAAGTTCCATTGAAACACAATTTTTTTGAATTTACTTTATATAAGTCATTTACCACTTCTGTTAGTTCCCAATTATATTTATCAATAATTGGTTTAAACATTTCATATTTATAATCTGTTAAAGTTACTAGAGGTTTAGTTGTGCCTAACCAATCCATTGATTTTTCAATAAGCCTATTTCCTATTCCTTGACCTCTAAATTTATTTAAAACATATAATGTATATATCTTTTTTCCATTATTGTTTTTTAAACAAGCAACCGCAATAATTTCATCTTTATTATTGGAATTTCTTACAAAAAAAATTTCTATTTTCACTATTTACAGTTTCAAATAGTTGCTTCTCAAAGAACCAATCTTTATAATTTGGATAATCAGTATCAGCAAAACTAATTAAGTTATAAATTTTATTGCCCAAATCTTCTTGTTCTTTTTTATTAGCATAGTCTTTTAAACTTTCGATTTTTATCATGTTAACATTCCTTTAAATATCATATTATCCATTATTTTTTATAATTCCAAATACCCAATTTTCCTTTTGCTTCAATCGGTTTTATTGGTTCAATATCATCTAATACCCAAGCATATCTACCAACTTCATATCTTCCAGCAATAAAATTATTTGGATTCTTTTCTTTTTCTTCTTTTATAAATTCATCTGTCATATAAATACAATCAACTAAATTACATTTACAAATAATATACCCATATTTTAAATCATCTTCATTATATAATTCAGACAAATTTTTTCTTTCTTTAACATCTTTACTTAATTTAGCTAATCCCGAATGAATGTATAATTCTCCTCTATAATTTGTTTTCCAACTCCTAGTTTCAATATACTTAACCTTATTTTTAATTAAAGTTGCGAAAGGTTCTCTAATTGTTAATACTTTCAAAATATCACCAGTACCATTTTATCATATTTTTTATATATTAATAATATTTATTTTTTTATTAAATATATTAATTATAAAGAACAAAAGAATAAAAACTCTTTGTTCATTATTTGGATATAATCTAAACTTATAAGATCTGTACATGAGGTCATCTCCTAAATTCAATATATCAAACAAGCTTTCAAATATAAATATATAAATTTAGAAGCAAATTCCTTATAAATAAAAAACTAATTCACAAATGAACTAGTTATATGTTAAGTCAGAACTCATAAAAGTTCAGACAAATTTTCTCATGGTAGCGCCGGAGAGATTCGAACTCACGACCTATCGGGTATGAACCGATTGCTCTAGCCAACTGAGCTACAGCGCCATTTCAAAGTACATGAATATAATATCAAAATAATTTTTCTTTTGCAATACCCTTTTTTTAAATATACTAAAAAGCTAAATACAAAATGTATTTAACTTTTTAATTATTGCTTGAAAAAATTTCTTTTACTAAATGCTGAACTCATAAATCTCCAAGCTGCTCTTCTATTAGTTAACCAAGTAAATTTAACATTATTCTTTTTATTATTGATAATTTTTTTTACTATAAATTTAGCAATTGTTTCAGGATAATCTCCTAAAATATTATATACTTTCTTAGTTTTATCATCTAATTCAATATGCTTTTCATCTCCTAAGGAAGTATGAATAAAATTTGTTATCATAATACCGGGAGCTATTTTACCAATACAAATGTTAGAATTTATTTCACCTACTTCATGGGCAAGGGCTTCTGTAAAATAAGTAACTCCTCTTTTAGCAGTTCCATAAAGAGAAAGCCCTGTAATTGTAGCATCATTACTACCATGGCCTTCTACGTTATATAAAGCCCCACTATTTTGTTTTAAGAATATAGGTATTATTTTATTTGAGCATAAAATAGTCCCCTTTAAATCAATATCTATAAGTCTGTCAATAGTTTTTTTATCTAACTCCCAAATTTTTTCATTTGGTTGATTTACGCCTGCATTATTAATCCAAATATCTATTTTTTTAGTATTTTCTATAGTAAAATTAATAACTCTTTCAATATCTTCTTCTTGTGTTATGTCGGCTTTAACTGCCAAAACTTTTCCTCTAGTATTTATCTTTTCTAATTCTTCTTGAGCCTTAGATAAAAACTCTTCATTTATATCGCATATAACAACATTAAAATCATTTTCTTTAAACTCTTTCAACATAGCAAATCCAAATCCCCTAGCACTACCTGTAATAACTACTGTTTTCATAATATAAATTTCTCTCCTCTACTATTTATTATCATTAATCTAAATAATTTTCAAGTGTTCTAATAAAATTTTAGTACCAATAATAATTAAAACAATTCCTCCTAATAGCTTAGCTTTTTGACCATGTTTATTATTAAAAATACTACCAAGTATTGTCCCAAAAAAAGATAAAATAAAAGTAATTATACCAATTAAAATAATAGCAAGAATAATATCAACTTTTAAAAAAGAAAATGTTATTCCAACAGTTAAGGCATCAATACTAGTTGCGATTGCTAGAGGAAACATTGCCTTAAAATCTACTCTTCCATCTATCTTGTCAACTTTAAATGAATCAATTATTAAATTAACACCAATTAAACTAAGTAAAATAAAGGCAATATAGTAACTAACAGAACTAATTGCCGTACTAAAACTATTTCCAAATAAATAGCCAATTACTGGCATTAAAGATTGAAAAAAGCCAAAGTATAAGCTAATTATAACTACCTGTTTTAAATCTATTTTATACAAAGACATTCCTTTACAAATAGATACTGCTGTAGCATCACTTCCAAGAGAAATACTTAATACTACTAAGTCAAGTAGTCCCATATAACCTCCTAGTCTTCTTTTAATATATTTTTTCGATAAAACTTAGATTGCTTTTTTAATTCTTTATCGAAAGTTTCTTCACCGTATTTCTCACTTAAAGTCTTTTTACCCGAATATAAGTTAGTACCTAATCCAAGTTTATCTCCTGTAATATTTGCCCCAATTGCACTTAAAGTAGTTGGATACATATCCATAACAGTAAAGCTTCTATTCTTATTATTTTTTATTTTTTTACGACTATTAATTATTGTATTATAAACACTTCTTTTTGCTTTATCATTAGTCTTATAAACATTCTTCTGCATTGTTAAGTGATCTCCTGTAATAATAATAGTAGTATTCTTATAAAAATCTTGTTTTTCTATCCATTTAATGAATTTGCCAAGCATCTGATCTTCACAAGCATATGAATTTAAATAATGTTTAGAAAAAGCTTTCTTACAAGAAGAATCTACATAACCATCAGGAAAATGAGTATCTGCAGTTAATATTGAAAAATTAAATGGTTCATCTTTTTTAGAAACATCAAGCAATTTCTCTTTAGAAAATTCAAATAATTTAGAATCTTCATAACCCCACCATACTTGATAATATTCAGGTATTTTATTATTTTTTTTAGCCCAATTATAATCATATATAGTATAATTGCCATGGTCTTTTAAATAAGAAGATCTTGCTCCAAAATCTGCATCGCTTCCCATAATAAAATAATTTTTATAACCATTTTTTTCTAATATTTCTCCAAGTGAATATGTTCCTCTTAAAAATTTATTATTACTTGTTAAATTATTTGTTAAACCAACTTTTAAAGGTATGCCAGAAGTTTGTCCAATAATAGATGCGGCAGTCCAAGAGTTACCTTGATTAAATTTTGCTCCACCTAACTTTTTACTATTAGAAAAATTTTGATTATTTAAAGCAACACTCTCTAAATTTTTAATAATAGATTTATCTTCAAAACCACCATTTTTCTTACTCATACC
>CACYRE010000067.1:0-770 GCA_902776735.1 uncultured Erysipelotrichaceae bacterium
TTATATTCAATAGACTGATTTACTTCACTAAACTTAACATTAAATTTGACATTTAAATCCTTTAAAGTAGGCTTTTCTATCTCTTCTACTCCATCACTTGCCTTAATAAGTTCAGATGATGCGATATAAACATCTCCTGAATGATTAGTATTTTCTACCTTGTCTTCAGCAAATACCATAAATGGTACTAAAAACATTAAACTTAACAATAATAATTTAAATTTCTTATACATAAACTCACTACCTTTACTATATATATTTTACTAGAAAATAAAATTTTATACAATATTTAATAATTTTGGTAAGTTATTAACTAATTTAACATATATCTTACTCGCTTATTTTCCTGATAATTTCTAGCAACATAAACTAGCTTATTTAATATCTTATTTGTGGTTTGAAAATCAAAAACACCAACTTCTAACTATTTTGTTACAGATATATCATTTTTCACAGTTATTGCTTTTATTGTTAAGGTTGTATTCTTACCATTTGTTCTTAAGCAAGCCTATTATTAGATCAACAGTATTAAAAAATATTATTAAATTATCTTATAATTAATCATTATCTATGAGAATTTTTTCATTATTAATTTTAATATTATTATTTATTTATCTTTTTTATAAAAATTAGAATACTATTTAAAAAAAGTATAATTCAACTACTTTACTATCCAAAATGTCGGCATATTTCTTAATCCTTTTTCTCCACCAGCTACTGGTTTATTTATAATTTTATTTTTTATAACTAATTCAGAAGAACTTCCACCA
>CACYRE010000067.1:873-5360 GCA_902776735.1 uncultured Erysipelotrichaceae bacterium
GCTTCTTCTTTACTCATTCTACCTAAAATTAATTTATTATCTTTCGTAAATCCAATAAATCCTCCACTCATACCTGCATCGGAAAAATCACTAACAATTTTTCCATTAGAAATAACAGTACCATGCGGAATAGCTCCATTACTATTCCAATCAGGATCAAAAAAGCCTCCCGCATTCATAGCAATTATAGCATTTTCTCTTTTACTAACAGTTAATATTGACTCTCCTCTTTTTCCTAAATATGCAGTTGTAGCAATAGATATTCTACTAGGATTATAGATAGCAACTAAATAACCCTGATAACCCTTACCATTAACATCAATAACTTTATATAAATCATCTTTATCTCTATCAAGTATTTCTTTCTCATACTTATTTTTATAAATTGAGCTAGTATAATGTCTAAATTTTATCTTAGAAGGATCGGTTATTTCATTAACTTCAATAATTCTATTTTTTTTAAGGACTTTATTAATATAATCATCACTATATATCCAAGTAGCTAAAAATCTATGATTTAAAGTAGTCATAGCAGTAGTTATCCAAAATTCTTTAAATGAGTTAATTGGTCCATAAAATAGAAATAAAAACAATACAAAAGAAATTATATATACTAAACATATTATTTTAATTATTTTTATTTTAAGAGGTAATTTATAGCTATTTGCATTTTTCTTTTTTAACATAAATTATTCCTCTTTACCAGTATATTTTCCATCATTATCGTAATCAATATATTTCTTTACAGTTTTATAACTCTTAATAATTAAATTACTTCCTTGACTTGCCTGATAATTATTGTATTTTTTAACATTTTTATTATAAGAATTTATATCAGATACAAAATAATTAATTACTTGTTCATAAATACTCTTATAATTACTACATTTTTTATTAACAGCACTATCTGGATAATAGACATCATCACATAATTTATTTAAATTTTTAGTATTTTTATCTAATTCATCAACTAAATTTTCATAGTTAGATAATTTATTTTTTATATTTGAATCATCTATATACATAGTATCATAATAAGTATTATTTAATACAGTATTATAAAGTTCATCTCTGAAGTTTTCAAAAGCAGTAACATTAGTACTAAATACTTCAAAAATATTATTAACATCAGCCATTCTTTTATAAGTTCTATTCTTATCATCTTTTAAACTAATTAGAAATGATGAAACACTTCCAGAAATAATTAAGATAAAACTAAAAGTCATTAAGACATAAGCAAATTTTCTAATATTCATTTACTATCACCTTAATTATGATTTTATCAAATATTTTCTTATTTGTACATTAAAATAATATATTAAATATTATATTCTATAAATAAAATGTCAATTTCTGCTATAATAAAAAAGGTGATTAATTTGAATATAATATTTTTGGATTTTGATGGAGTACTTGATACTTATCAAAATGTTTCTTATAAAGATATAGATAAAAAAATAAAAATACTTTCTAAAATAACTAATTTATATAAATGTAAAGTTGTGATAGAAGCAAGTTCTAAAAGTTCAATTGATGAAGATACAAAAGAAATATCTTCTGATTTTGTAAAACATATTTTAGATAAGTTTAAAGAATATAATATTGAATATATTGGTAAAACTCCTAGTATAAGAGTTTATTATAATAATTATTCTTATCAAGATTTATGGAAAGAAGATGAAATAAGAATATATTTATTAAGACACCCAGAAATAGAACATTTTTGTATTATAGATGATAATGATTATACTGATTTAACTAAATTATATTCCTATTTGGTAACAACTAAAATGTTTGGAAAAACAAAAGATGATGAAGGTCTAACAGAAGATAATATATTAGAAATAGCTAATATCTTAAAAAAAGAAAATATTTATAAAGAAGATGATAATGAAGCAGTTCATGACATTCATTTATTAAATACAATTATTATGGAAGATGATATAGAAAGATTTCAAGATATTTTATTAAAATTAATACCTGAATTATCAATTATAAATAAAGATAAATTAAATAAGTTAATTGATGAGTTAAATCAACTACCAAAATCATTTGATCAACGTATAAAATTGATATTAAATAATTTAGAAAAAGAATCTATAAATAAATTTATAAATAGATATAATTTAAAAGAAAAAAAAGTCATAAAATTATGACCTTTTTTCTTGAGTAATAATGAATGATACACCTTTTTTTTCATTTTTAATAGTAATATCATATTCCATTAAATTAAGCGTTTTTTTAACTATAGATAATCCCAATCCAAATTGACCTTTAATTCCTTTCCTAAAGGGAGTAAAAATAGCTTCTAGAAAGTCATTATCAATATTTTCACCATCATTATATAAGATCAATTTATTTTGTTTAGCCGTAATTTTTATAGTATTTTTAGCATATCTCATAAAATTACTAAGTAAATTATCAAGAATCGTTTCCCAATTTTCTATAGATCCATAGAATTTAGACTTATTATCAATTTTTACTACAAAAGTTATTTCTTTTCTAGTAAATTTAAACTTTTCTACTTCTGAGTGTATGACTTTTTCCATATCTATCTGATCCATATTAATATTCTTAGAATTTTTAAGATAATCAAGTTTATTTAGATAAAGAAGTGAGTGTACTTTTTGTTCTAGTTTATTAGTCTGTTCTTTGATAGTGGTAAGTGCTGTAGCATTGTCTTCTACACCATCTTCAACAGCTTCAATATATGATTTTATTACAGTGAGAGGCGTTTTAAAATCATGTGAAATATTTTGATACATCTGATTACGATACTCCTCTTGATTAATAAGAGAAATACGCATATCTTCAATGGCTAACTCTAAAGATCTCATCTCGTCATCAATTTGAAAACTTAATTTATGATCATAATCTGGATTATCAATATTATCTATTTTTTCTTTTAATTTATCAATTTTGTGTATTACAATAGTTGACCAAAAAAACAGTGTTAAACTAATTAAAAGGAAAGTTCCCAATAAAGTTGGAAAAATGGCTTTTAATATCTCTTCCTTAGTTTCATTTATATAATAGTTATTCGCAATAGCAATCTTTTTAATATTATCTTTTTTTAAAGTATAGTAGTAGTATGTTTTATGGTTAAAATTAAATTTTCCATAATCATCAGACATTTTATTAATTATTTTATTTAGATTTTTTGTTTTAATAACATCAGTTATATTCTTGCTAGCAATTATATTATCATTATAAATATAAATAAATGCTATCTCACTATTTTGAATTTCATTAGTACTATCATTATTATAAACATTTAGTGGCTCTCTTAGGTAACTATAAATATTTGATTCAGCAATTGGAATTAACAATCTAGGTAAAATTATTCCAAGAGATAGAAATAACAAGAAAAAGGTAATTCCAACTATTATTATTAGTTGTTTTGCTAAACTGTATTTTTTATCAAATATTTTCATGATAAACGGTATCCATAACCATAAACAGATTCAATACTTAATTTTGATAATTTCTTTCTAAGTCGTCTAATTAAATCATCAACTACTCTATCAGTACCAAAATAATCATTACCCCAAACACTATTTAATATCTCTTCTCTGCTAAAACATTTACCTTTATTCTTAACTAGTAGAACAAGTAAATCAAATTCTAATGTTGTTAATTTAATAAGTTCTTTATTTTGTTCTACTTTCCTTTTATCAAGATCAATTACATAATCTTCATAATTAATTATATTAACTTTATTATTATCTTTATAAACTCTTTTAATTATTTTATTAACTCTTAAAACAAGTTCTTTACTAGAATAAGGCTTTGTCATGTAATCATCACTACCAAGTTCCAATCCAAATATTTTATCAAGTTCTTGATCCCTTGCAGAAGTAAATATTACTGGAACATTCTCATCTTTTTCTCGTATAGCTTTGATTACATCATATCCATTAACATCATCTCCTAACATTATATCTAGAATCCAAACATCTACCCTATTACCAATATAAGCAATTGCATCACTTCCAGTAGTAAAGCAAATTACTTTATAGCCAGCTCTTTCTAAATATGCTTTAACAACATTAGACAAAGCCACTTCATCTTCAACTAAACATATTGTATACATAAAACCACCTATCAATAGTATAACACTATTTATTATTATCTGCTAATTACACATACCTCCTTTATATTAGATTAATTTATCTTGAATTAATTAAATTGTTGCAATTTAGTTTTCTTTTTTTATACTTATCTTATCTACCTCCTTTAACTATTATTATAAAATTATGGGAAATTATGTGATTTTATTAAAAAATTAATTGGAATAATTTTTATTTGTTATTTTATCTTATAGGTATTCCTTCTTTACTTATATAAATAGATCATTCAATTGTATAATAATTATTATAAAATTATGAGTAATTATAAAAAAAGGCTATAAATTAGCCTTTTGAATATTACTTATAATTAATTTTTTTACAACACTGTTTAATAAAGATACTTATTAGTTGAAAATA